>NZ_JBHUZM010000045.1:0-50793 GCF_042667665.1 Streptomyces sp. NPDC057307
GCGCTCGGGTGCGCGTCCCGGTCAGCCGACCGCGTCGGACCGCGACATCAGGACCGGCGGCGGGAGGATCACTTCCCGTTCGATCTGTCCGCTCTCCTGACCGCCCACCGACCAGGTGCCGAGGGAGAGTTCGGCCGTGATGCCGGGACCGAAGCCTGCGATCACCCCGCGCGCGCCGTGCTCGGCGCCGCCGTCCTCGAAGAAGCGGTCCAGCGCGTCGAAGATGACGGCGCTCGCGATGTTGCCGCGCTCGGTGAGGGTCGCCCGGCTGTAGCGGACCATCTCCGCCGGTACGTCGAGATAGTGGCAGAGGTCGTCCAGGATCCTGGGTCCGCCGGCGTGCACGATGTAGAAGTCCAGCCCGGAGACGTCCCAGTCGTGCGGCTCGGCCATCTCCCGCATGGCGGGGGCCAGTACGGACATGGTGCCGGGCACCCGCTTGTCCAGCATGAAGTGGAACCCGGTGTCACGGACCGCGTAGGAGATCCAGTCCTCCGTGCCGGGCACCAGATGTGAACCGTTACGCTCCAGCTGTACGCCGGTGCCTCCCTGGCCGCGTACCACCGCGGCGGCGACGGCGTCCCCGAAGAGGCCGTTGGAGAGCAGATTGCCCACCGCGAGGTCCGTCGGCTGATAGCACAGCGAGCAGAACTCGCAGGCCACGATCAACACGTTCGCCTGCGGATACGCCGAGCAGAAGTCATGCGCCCGGTTGATGGCCGCACCGCCCGCCGCGCAGCCCAGCTGAGCGATCGGCAACTGCCGGGTCCCCGAACCGAAGCCCATGGTGTTGATGAGCCACGCGGTCATCGAGGGCATCATGAAGCCGGTGCACGACACGTAGACGATCATGTCGATGTCCTGCGGCGTCAGTTCGGCGTGGGCGAGGGCCCGCTCCACGACCTCGGGCACCCTGGCCTTCGCCTCCACCTCGTAGGCGTCGTTACGGGCGGTGAAGCCCGGGTGGCGAAGGGTCTCCTCGATGGGCCGCACCAGACGTCTGGTGCGGACACCGGTGTTGCCGATCAGCCGCACGGCGAGTTCCAGTTGCGGATGATCGGGATGGAGCGAACGCGCCAGCTCCACGGTCTGTTCCAGCGTGATGACGTGCTCGGGGACGGCGATGGCGGGCCTGCACAGAGTTGCCATGATCAGCTCCTTACCAGGTCACCGGCAGGGCGAGCGGGTATCGCCAGATCGAGACGGTGTTCCACCGCACCTCCTCCGCCGGTACGGCCAGACGAAGGTCGGGGAAACGGGTGAGCAGTGTGCCGATGGAGACCTGGAGCACCATGCGGGCCAGGTGGGCGCCCAGACAGTGGTGGCTGCCGTACCCGAAGGTCATGTGCAGGGCGGGGTCTTCACGGTGGAAGTCGAGTTCGTCCGGCCGGTCGTAGGCCAGCTCGTCACGGTTGGCCGTCAGATAGGACACGTGCACCGTGTCGCCCGCTTTGATGACGACACCGTCGAAGTCGACGTCCTCCAGGGCCACGCGAGGGATACCGACGCCCTGACGGAACGGGATGTAGCGCAGCAGCTCCTCCAACGCCCTCGGGAGGAGTTCGGGCCGGGCGCGCAGCTCGGCCGCCCGCTCGGGCTGTGTCAGCAGCGTGTAGATGATGTTGCTGATGTTGTACGTGGTGGTGTCGTGACCGGTGATCACCAGGAGCATGGCCAGCACGGCGAGTTCGTCCGCGTCGAGCATCTCGTCGCCGATACGCGCGGTGGCGAGGCCGCTGATCAGGTCCTCGCCGGGAGCGCGCCGCCGCTCCGCCGTCAGCTCGGAGAAGTAGGCCCGCAGCCATGCCTTCGCCTCGACCGCCGAATTCCGGTCGGCGGCGTTCATGGACATCATGTCCATGGCCCGCTGCCGCAGTTGGGGGCGGTCCGCCTCCGGTACGTCCAGCAGCTCACAGATCGTCATCAGCGGCAGCCGGTCGGCGAGATGGTCGGCGATGTCGGCCGGCGCGCCGCCCTGGGCCATGGTGTCCAGCAGGCCGTCCACGGTCCGCTGGGTCCACGGGCGCAGCGCCTCCACCTGTGGGGTGGTGAATGCCTTGTTGATCAGCTTGCGCACCCTGTTGAGCGCGGGCGGGTCCATCAGGTTGATCGACTCGGACTGCGCGATGGGCGCCGGAGTGATCCGGGGGAAGTCCTGGCCGATCAGGGCGGCCCTGCTGAAGCGGCGGTCCGAGGTGACGGTCTTGACGTCCTCGTACCGGGTCACCAACCAGCACTCGCCCTCGCCGTAGGGCATACGCACACGGGCGACGGGTGCCTCGATCCGCATCCGGGTCATGAAGGGATCGGGTTCGAGGGCCTCGTCATGGCGGAAGGGGCAGGTCTGTACTGAGTCCACGCCGGTCATCACAGCACTCCCATGGGCAAGGTGGTCACTCATGGTGACGTTGGCAACCTAGGGTTACTTCCTTGCGGGGGGTGCCGCCATGCGCGGAGATGCCAAGCTCACCTGTACGGGTAACCGGTGCGATCAGGTGTTCACAACCGACCCATACGCGGACGTCGAAGAGACACGGCCATACGTTCGGCCATCTGCTTACGGCGCGTTTATGGCGCGGGAGGTCGCGCCCGGCGGGGCGGGGAGCCGTCGAACGCGCCGGAGCGCGGCGTCGGGGGGCGGGGCCGCCCACGCGCTCGCCCGTTCCGGTGGAGCGATGGACGATCAAGGTTCGGGAGGGTCCGCGGACGCCAGAACCCCAGTGGTCGGGCGTACAAGGCGCCCCCAGGTCAGGATTCGACGATGATGCGTACTCTCCTCCACGCCACCGCCGCGGCGGCGGCCCTCACCCTCGGCCTCGGCGTCGCGGCGGTCGCGGCTCCGGTGCCGGTGAAGGCCCTCAACTGCGACGGGGACACCGGCAGATGTACCGCGGACCTTCAGTTCGGTGACGGCCGCTGGAAGGCGGACTGGGGCGTGACGGTGTTCCACGCGAACTCGCGCGCCGCGGCGGTCGCCGCGGCTCCGGTGCCGGTGAAGGGGTTGAACTGCGACGGGGACACCGGGAGGTGTACCGCGGATCTGCAGTTCGGTGACGGGCGTTGGAAGGCGGACTGGAGTGTGAAGGTGTTCCACGCGAACTCACGCGCGGCGTCGGTCGCCGCGGCCCCGGTGCCGGTGAAGGGGCTCAACTGCGACGGGGACACGTACAAGTGCACCGCGGACCTTCAGTTCGGCGACGGCCGCTGGAAGGCCGAGTGGCCGGTGAACGTCTTCCACCAGTGACCGATCGGTGACCGACCACTGATCGGCCACTGATCGACCACCACCGACCGATCACTGAGTGGTACGGGCTGGTACGCGCCGGTACGCGTCGCTGTGCCGGTCCGCGCGGCGGCGCGGGCCGGCGTCCGTCGGCGGACGTCCACGAAGCGTCAGCGGACATCCACGAAGTCGCCCGTCGCGTTCTTCGCGGCCGTCGTGGTCGTACCGGCGAAGTTCCACCGCCAGTAGCCGTCGGACGCGGCCTTCACGGTCGTACGGAGACTGCCCGTCCCGTCGCTCTTGACGCTCTTGACGGTGGTGTAGGTGTCGCTTGCCTTCGGGCGGAACTGGAGCGCCACCGTTTGGCCGGTGTATCCGGCGTAGCGGTAGGTGTCCCAGTTCGCCCGGGTCAGTTTGCCGGTGACCGTGAGGGTGCCGCCCTTCGTGACCGGCTCGGGCGCGGCGTTGACCGTGAGGACGGCCGCGCGCTTGAGCAGGAAGCCGCCCGCGTGCTGCGTGAGGAAGGAGGCGCCGTCGTTGGTGTCCACCAGCGTGTTCACGTACCAGCTGCCCGCGTTGGCGTTGCTGAGGTCGGCGTCGTCGTTGTACGGATCGAGGTGGGGATCGACGGTGAAGGTGGTGGTGCAGGCGGTCGCGGTCTCGCAGAGGGCGTCCGTGGTGTAGAAGCCGACAGCCGGCCCCAACAGGTCGACATCGGCGAGATGGAGACCGGAGTCGTCGCTCCCGTGGACGGTGACGGTGAAGGTCTTGCGCTCGGTCGTACCGACGACCACGTCCTTGCCGCCGTTGACGACGACGCCGGTGACCACCGGATCGGCGGGGACGGTGGTGCGCACGGGGGCGGCGGGGGCGCTGTTCGCGAGTGCGGTCGGAGCGGTGAGCCCGCCGACCGCTGCGGCGACGGTCAGGACGACAACGGCGTGTCTGGTCATATCAGGTATGACAGCCGAAAGCGGTAAAGGTTGCGGGCCCCGCGGCGGCTGCGCTCGTACACCTGCCCGAGGCGCCCAACGTGCGCCTCGCACGGGTGAGATGAGCACCCCGGGTCGGATGGGGGGAGCACCTGCCCGACGCTCTATCGTGAACGCCATGTCCACCCCAGAACTGATCCGCATCGTCTCCCGCGACTCGCCGATGGCGCTCGCCCAGGTGGAGCGTGTGCGTGCCGAACTGACCGCGCTCCACCCCGGCGTCGTGACCGAGGTCGTCCCGGTCAAGACGACCGGCGACAAGTGGATGGGCGACCTCTCCCTGGTGGAAGGGAAGGGCGCCTTCACCAAGGAGGTCGACGCCGCCCTCCTCGCCGGACAGGCCGACCTCGCGGTGCACTGCGTCAAGGACGTGCCCGCCGACCGGCCGCTGCCCGCCGGGACGGTCTTCGCCGCCTTCCTCAAGCGGGACGACATCCGTGACGCCCTGGTCCACCCCGGCGGCCGCACCCTCGACGAACTGCCCGCCGGCACCCGCGTCGGTACGTCCTCGGTCCGGCGCGTCGCCCAGCTCGCCGCCTCGCACCCGCACCTCATCTGCGTACCGATGCGGGGAAACGCCAACCGCCGGCTGGAGAAGCTCGCGGCCGGTGAGGCCGACGCGCTGCTGCTGGCCGTCGCGGGCCTGGAGCGCATCGGGCGCGGCGACGCCGTCACCGAAGTACTGCCGGTGGACCTCATGTGTCCGCCCATCGGCGCCGGGATCCTCGCCCTGCAGTGCCGGGAGGAAGACACCGACACCATCGACATCGTCTCCGCGCTCGGCGACCGGGACACCTACAAGGAAGCCTCCGCCGAGCGGATGTTCCTCCATGTCCTCCAGGGGCACTGCAACAGCCCGATCGCCGGGTTCGCGCACGCGGAGCGCAGCGGCGGCCTCTCCCTGCGGGCCCGGGTCTTCACCCCGGACGGCAAGACGGTCCTCAACGCCCACGAATGGGCCGGCCCGCTCGATCCGGCCACTCTGGGCACCTCGGTCGCCGTCGCCCTGCTCCGCCAGGGTGCACGCGAGCTGATCGATTCCATCGCGCACTGAGTTCCGTCGCCCACCGGGATCCACCGCGCGCGCCAAGGGCATTGATTCGGCGACGAGTTGACCCGTGGGGCCGCCCCGACGAGCCGACACACAGCCGTCACACAAGAACGGAATGCGTGACCGGCGAGCGCTGGTTTCCCTGTCATGACTGTGGGAGTAGCACTCAACGCGACGGATCCCGACAACCAGATCGACGCCACCGTACAGCTCGCCGAGGAGGCCGCCGCGGCGGGACTGCGGTCCGCCTGGTTCGGTCAGACCCTCGGCGCCGACTCGCCGCAACTCGCGGCGATCGTCGGACGCGCGGTACCCGCCCTCCAGGTGGGCACGTCCGCGATCCCCGTCTTCGGACGGCACCCGCTGACCGTGGCGAGCCAGGCACTGACCGCGCAGGCGGCCACACACGGCCGCTACCACCTCGGCGTCGCGCTCGGCGCCAAGCTCCTCGTCGAGGGCGGCTTCGGGATCCCGTTCGAACGCCCGGTCGCCCGGCTACGTGAATTCCTCACCGTACTGCGGCAGTTGACCGAGACCGGAGCCGCCGACTTCGAGGGCGAACTGCTCACCACGCACACCCCCATCCCCGTGCGCGTGCCGGGAGCCGACGCCGGCCTGCCGCTGCTCGTCGCCGCCATGGGACCGCAGGCGCTGCGGGCCAGCGGGGAGCTGGCGGACGGGATCCTGCCCTACCTCGCCGGGCCCCGCGCCCTGGCAGACCACATCGTCCCGGCCGTCAACGCGGCGGCGGAGGCCGCGGGCCGCCCCGCGCCCCGGATCGTGGCCATGGTGCACGGCGTGGTGACCGACGACGTCGACGCGGTACGCGAGACGCTGACCGACTCACTCGCGTTCTACGAACAGATCCCGTCCTACGCGCGGGTCATCGAGCTCTCCGGCGGCAAACGAGGCGTCGACGTGGCCGTGGTCGGCGACGAGCGGACGGTCGCCGCGGAGGTACGTCGCTACCGGGACGCCGGGGCGACGGAAGTCGTGTTCGCGGGCACGGAGATCGCCGGTGCCGCCGACCGGCGCCGTACCTGGGACCTCCTGGGGGAACTCGCCGGCTGACCGCCCACTCGGCCCCCGCCACCGGCAAACGCCCTGGTCAAGAAGCTGTCCACAGCTTGGGCAGGGCGTTGTCAGTGGTGGGCGGCAAGATGTGGGACATGACGACACCCGCAGCCGCTCTTGTCGACGCAGCCGCCTACGCCGTCGCGGTGGACACCGCGACGAAGGCCGCCGCCGCCTACTACGCGACGGGCGAGAGCGCCCTGGACGACGACGCCTACGACCGCCTGGCACGGGGCATAGCCGCCTACGAGGAGGCTCACCCGGACGAGATCTCCGCGGACTCGCCCAGCGGGAAGGTCGCGGGCGGCACGGTGGTCGGGGACGTACCGCACACGGTGCCGATGCTCTCCCTGGACAACGTGTTCGGCGGCGACGAGTTCACCGTCTGGGCGGCGTCGCTGGAGCGGCGGATCGGCCGGCCGGTGGAGCACTGGAGCGTCGAGCCGAAGCTGGACGGACTGGCCGTCGCCGCCCGGTACGAGCACGGCCGGCTGGCCCGGCTGATCACACGCGGGGACGGGCTCGCGGGAGAGGACGTCTCGCACGCGATCGGCATGATCGCGGGCCTGCCCGACCGGCTCGCGGAGCCCGTCACGCTCGAAGTGCGCGGCGAGGTCCTGATGACCACCGAGCAGTTCGAACAGGCCAACACGCTGCGTACGAGCCACGGCGGGACGCCGTTCGCGAATCCGCGCAGCGCCGCGGCCGGGAGCGTACGGGCCAAGGACCGCCCCTACCAGGTGGCGATGACCTTCTTCGCCTACGCGGCCCTGCCCCTCGCCGATTCCGGCGGCGACCTGAACGCCTCGCTCACCGAACTGCCGCACAGCGAGGTGCTCACGTTCGTCGGGGGTCTGGGCGTGCACACGACGGCCGGCACCACGGTTCCGCCCAGGACGGTGACCGACGCCGAGGCCGTGCGCGTCCGGGTGGAGGAGATCGGCGCGCTCCGCGCGGAGCTGCCCTTCGGCATCGACGGCATCGTCATCAAGGCCGACGCCGCGGCGGACCAGCTGGCCGCCGGATCGGGCTCCCGCGCGCCGCGCTGGGCGATCGCGTGGAAGCTTCCGGCGGTCGAGAAGGTGACCCGGCTGCTGGACGTGGAGTGGAACGTCGGCCGTACGGGCACCATCGCGCCCCGCGCCGTCCTGGAACCGGTCGAGATAGACGGCTCGACCGTCACGTACGCCACCCTGCACAATCCGAACGACATCACCCGCCGAGACCTGCGGATCGGCGACCACGTCATGGTGTACAAGGCGGGCGACATCATCCCCCGCGTGGAGGCGCCCGTCGCGCATCTGCGTACGGGGGAGGAGAAGGCCGTCGTCTTCCCCGAGGTGTGCCCGCAGTGCGGCTCGGACATCGACACCTCCGAGCAGCGCTGGCGCTGTGTGCGGGGGCGTAACTGCCATGTCGTCGCGTCCATCTCGTACGCCGCCGGACGCGACCAGTTCGACATCGAGGGCCTGGGGGCGACCCGCGTCGTCCAGCTCGTGGACTCCGGTCTGGTCGCGGACATCGGCGACCTGTTCACCCTCACCCGCGAGCAGATCCTCGGTCTCGACCGGATGGGAGAGACCAGCACGGACAATCTCCTGGCCGCGATCGAGCGCGCCAAGGGGCAACCGCTCTCCCGGGTGCTGGCCGCGCTCGGTGTGCGCGGCACCGGACGCTCCATGTCCCGCCGGATCGCACGGCACTTCGCGGCCATGGACGTGCTGTGCGCCGCCGACGAGGAGGCGATGCAGCGCGTCGACGGGATCGGTGTGGAGAAGGCACCGACGATCGTCGCGGAGCTGGCCGAGTTGGCCGCCCTGATCGAGAAGCTGCGCGCGGCCGGGGTCAACATGATCGAGCCCGGCGCGACGCCTCCGTCGGACGACCCGGCGGCTGTCGAGGACGGCGAAGTCGCGGCGGGGAGTGGCCCGTTGGACGGTATGACCGTGGTGGTCACGGGTGGGATGACCGGACCGCTGGAGAAGCTGTCGCGCAACGAGATGAACGAATTGATCGAGCGGGCGGGCGGCAAGTCCTCGTCCGGCGTTTCCAAGCGCACGTCTCTCCTGGTGGCGGGTGAGAACGCCGGGTCCAAGCGGGAGAAGGCGGAGAAGCTCGGTACGCGGATCGCCTCACCGGACGAGTTCGCGGAGATGATCGCGGAGCTTCTCGGCGACGGTGAGGCCGGCGACGGCGATGGCGGCGCGGGCAACGACAGCGCGGGCAACGACAGCGCGGGCAACGACAGCGCGGGCAACGACGGCGCCGGCGGGGCCGACCGGTGAGGGAGACGCCATGCCGTACCTGATCGACCGCGCGATACCCGTCGGCTCGTTCGCCGGTTCCGGTCAGCCGACCCTGACCGTCCCGGGCGGGGCGTTGCTGCGGCCCTGGCTGATCAGTGATGCCGGGGCCGTGACGGAGGCGTTCCGGGATCCGGCGATTCAGCGGTGGCACGTGCGCAGAGCCGACTCCGTGGACGAGGCGCGGGGGTGGATCCAGGAGTGGCAGGGCAGTTGGGGCGAGGAGAGCGCCGGACACTGGGCGGTGGCCGACGCGGACACCGGCGCGCCGCTCGGCCGTATGTCACTGAAAGCGTGGAATCTGACGGACGGTACGGCCGACCTCGCCTACTGGATGATGCCCGCCGCGCGTGGCGGCGGCATCTGCCCCCGCGCGGCCGAAGCGCTGGCGAACTGGGCGCTGGACGAGGCCGGGTTCCACCGGCTCGAACTGCAGCACTCCACCGCCAACGAGGCGTCGTGTCGCGTCGCCCTCAAGGCCGGGTTCGAGGGTGAGGGCGTACGACGGGGGGCCGCGCTGCACGCGGACGGCTGGCACGACATGCACCTGCACGCCCGCGTCCGTCAGGGCTGACCGGCGGCGCTCCGGTCAGCGCCGGTCCGTTCCCTTCCGGTCCGCCGCCGCTCATCCGCTCGGGCCGGGGCCGAACCGGCGCCGGTAGACCGAAGGCGTCAGTCCGGTCTCGCGACGGACGAGCGTCCGCAGATTCGTGGCGGTGCCGAGGCCGCTGCGCCGCGCCACCGACTCGAGGCGTGACTCGCCCCGTTCGATCAACCGGCAGGCCAGGGCGACCCGTTCGCCGGTGAGCCACGCCAGAGGAGTGGTGCCCAGTTGCGCCTGGAAGCGCCGGTGCAGTGTCGCGGGACTGACCGACGCGCGCGCCGCGAGGTCGGCCACCGTGAGCGGGGAGTCGAGTCGCTCCTGCGCCCAGGCCAGGACGGGCGCCAGTGACTCGTCCGGCAGGTCGGGCACCGGACGTTCCACGAACTGCCGCTGTCCGCCGTCCCGGTGGGCGGCGAAGACCAGCCGCCGGCTCACGGAGTTGGCGACCTCCGCGCCGTGGTCACGGCGGACCACATGCAGCCCGAGGTCGAGCGCGGCGGCGCTCCCCGCCGCCGTGAGGATGTCGCCGTCGTCGACGAACAGCACGTCCGACTCCAGCCGTACGGAGGGGAAACGGGCCCGGAAGGAGTCCGCCCACTGCCAGTGCGCGGTGGCCCGGCGCCCGTCGAGCACCCCCGCCTCGGCCAGGGTGAAGGCACCGCTGCAGAAGCCGACGAGGCGCGCGCCGCGCGCGTGGGCCCGCCGGACGGCGTCGAGTACGGCCGTGCGGCGGGGCACCTCGACATCGGGCCGGTTGGGGACGATCAAGGTGTCCGCGGTGTCGGCCACCGCCAGCTCGGCGACGCCCGTGAGCGTGAAGAATCCGTCCCGCATCAGGGTGCTCGGCTCGGGGGAGCAGAGGCGGAAGTCGTAGAGATCACGGCCGATCTCGGGCCTGCGCAGGCCGAAGATCTCGGTCGCGCAGCCGAGTTCGAAGGGGTTCGAGTTCTCGTCCACGATCACGACGACGCGGTGGGTCCGCCGAGGAGTACCAGGGCCGCCCCGGAGTGGGCGCTGCGAGGATTCTTGCGTCATATGCAATTCCTAGCACTCACACCGGCCGCGCGGAACGGACGAGCATGGACGCATGAGCGATGAACCCAACGAACCCATCTCCCTCGACAAGGCGCTGACCTCCTTCGACGCCCTGTGGAGCCCTCGTATCGTGACCCGCGTCAACGACTACGACGTACGCGTGGCCAAGGTCGAGGGTGAGCACGTCTGGCACGTTCACGACGACACCGACGAGTTCTTCCTGGTACTCGAAGGAGAGCTGCGGATCTCGCTGCGCGAGCCCGCCGGCGAGCGCACGGTCGTGCTGCCGCGCGGTGCGGTGTTCACGGTCCCGCGCGGTACGGAGCACAAGCCGTACGCCCCGTCCCGGGCGGCGATCCTGTTGTTCGAGCCCTCCGGGACATCGACGGTCGGCGACCGGCACGACGAGGTCCCCGACCATGTCGACGCGACGACGGGCCACGCCCTCGGCTTCTGACGGCGTGCGCCCTCAGTCGGCGGCCCGGATGTAGGTGACGTCGAAGTCGGACGCCCAGTGTTCGCCGTCCTCCGATCGCTCCCAACCGCCCTGGATCGTGTCGCCGGCCTCGTCGAAGGTCGCGGCGAACCGCTGATGGAAGCCGGGTGCCGCGCGCCACTGCTTCCATACGCCGGCGGTCAGGCTCGTACGGTAGACACGTGCGACGCCCCGGCCGTCGGCGTACAACGTCGTGAACTCGTCGGACGTGTCGTCGTAGCCGATGATCGTGGTGGTGGGGAACGGCACATGCCCTTCCCACTCCGGCGGGAAGACCGTCGTGGGCCCCGCGTCCGTGCGTTGGACCAGGAAGGCGCCGCCCTCCAGCCAGGCGAACTCGGTCCGTACCGGCCCCGCACGGCGTCCGGCGGCCCACATGTCCCACTCGCCCACGAGGGCGTCCAGCCGGCTCAGCGCGGTGTGGGGTGTCGGACGGCGCATCGATGTCTCCTCCGCACGGATCGGGGACGGTGCGACCCCGCTGTCAGTAGTGACCCGGAAGTCGCCCCGAACTCATCGATCCGCCTGACCGCGACTGCGACCGCGACCGCGATTGACGTCGGGGACGAGGGTGGGGAAGGGCCCCGCGCCGCTACGCCTGGCCCGTCTCGAAGCGGCTGATACGGCCGTCCGTGACGGTGAACGCCCAGCGCGTCCGCATCGTGCCGTACGTGGCGTTGGTGAACGTCGCCGTCAGTGCGCGGCCCTCGTCGGAGGCGGTCTCGATCTCCATCCGGCCGTCGGCGGAGAAGATCTCCTTGTCCACCCAGCCCGCGAGGTCACGGTCGCTTCCGTCGTCGGACATCGTGGCGTCCGGGGTCAGGACGGCGAAGAAGGCATCCCTGTTGCCGCCGTTGATCGCCGAGACGAACGCGGCGACCGCCGGGTCCGCGGGGATGACGCTCATGGGTGGTCCTCCTTGTGACTGGCTTTCGGTGCGACGGGCAGTGCCATCATCACGCCTGCCGCGCCGCCCCGCAGCCCGGCGGAACAGGCCCGTGCGAGGAGGGTGTACAGCCTTCCTCCAACGATGTAAAAGATGGCTACGGGCCGAACCAGCACCGTCCTCGCCCGATGACCGAGGAGGGCAATCGACCATGCACGCCTCGTACACCCCGTACACCTCGCTGCTGCGCCCCACCCCCACACGGAGCCCCACCCGCACCTCCGCCGACAGCTCCGCGCTCACCCGCAACCGCGTCACCGCCTGGCTCGGCGCCCTGCTGCTCCTGTGCGCGAGCCTGGTGGTGGCCGGCGGTCCCGCCGAGGCGAAGGCCGCCGCCTGGCAGCCCAAGCCGTCGCCGATGACCACCCCGTGGACGAATCAGGTCCCGGTTGACAATCCGCTTCCGGAGTATCCGCGCCCCCAGCTCACGCGCCCCGACTGGCTCAACCTCAACGGCATCTGGGACTTCGCGGTCACCGGCGCGAACGCCGGGCAGCCCGCCACGTTCCCCGAGCAGATCAGGGTCCCGTTCGTCGCCGAGTCGGCCCTCTCCGGCATCCAGCGCATGATCACCCAGAGCGACAAGCTCTGGTACAAGCGGACCTTCACCGTCCCGGCGGGTTGGAGCGGCCGCAGCGTCCAGCTGAACTTCGGGGCCAGTGACTGGCAGACCACGGTCTGGGTCAACGGCCGGCAGGCGGGCGCGGCCCACAGCGGCGGCTTCGACGCGTTCACCTACGACATCACGCCGCTGCTGACCGCGGGCACCAACACCGTCGTCGTCTCCGTCTTCGACCCGTCCCAGACCGGCGGCCAGGCCGTCGGCAAACAGCGGATCAGCGACGTCACGCCGCACCCCGGCGGAGGCATCTTCTACACGGCCGCGTCCGGCATCTGGCAGACCGTCTGGCTGGAGCCCACCGCGGCCGCGCACATCACCCGGCTCGACCTGGTGCCCAGCCTCTCCGACAACACGCTGAAGGTCACCGTCCGCGGCGCCGGCGTCGCCGGTCAGACCGCGCGAGTGACGGTCTCCGCCGGGGGTACGACCGTGGCCACCGGCACGGGACCGGTGAACAGCCAGTTCTCGGTGGCGATCCCGAACCCGCGCCTGTGGACCCCCGAGGATCCGTTCCTGTACGACATCAAGGCCGACCTGCTGTCGGGCACGGGCGGCGCGACCGTCGACTCGGTCGGCAGCTACGCCGGGATGCGCTCCATCTCCGTCGGCAAGGTCGGCGGCGTCCAACGCCCGCTCCTCAACGGCAAGTTCGTCTTCCAGACCGGCACGCTCGACCAGGGCTACTGGCCGGACGGCATCTACACCGCGCCCAGCGACGAGGCACTGCGTTTCGACCTCCAGAAGCACAAGGACCTGGGCTTCAACATGGTCCGCAAGCACATCAAGGTGGAGCCGCAGCGCTGGTTCTACTGGGCCGACCGGCTCGGTCTGCTGGTGTGGCAGGACATGCCGGCGATGGACACCCGGACCCCGGACAGCGCCGCGCGCGTGCAGTGGGAGGCGGAGTACGACCGGATCATCGACCAGCACCGCAGCTCACCGTCCCTGGTCATGTGGGTCAACCAGAACGAGGGCTGGGGCCAGTACGACCAGGCCCGGATCGCCGACGAGGTCAAGGCGTACGACCCCTCCCGTCTCGTCAACAACATGAGTGGCGTCAACTGCTGCGGCTCCGTCGACGGCGGCAACGGTGACGTCATCGACAACCACGTCTACGTCGGGCCCGGCACCACGACACCGACGGCCACCCGCGCGGCCGTCCTCGGCGAGTTCGGCGGGCTGGGCTGGAAGGTGCCGGGGCACGAGTGGTATCCCGGCGGCGGCTTCAGCTACGAGGACCAGGCGAGCGTCGCCGCGCTGAACAACCGCTTCGTCGGGCTCATCGACACCCTCCGCGAGAACCAGATGCCCAGCGGTCTGTCCGCGTCCGTCTACACCGAGATCACCGACGTCGAGAACGAGGCCAACGGCCTTCTGACGTACGACCGGCAGGTGGTCAAGGTCGACGCGGCCAGGGTCAGGGCCGCCAACCTCGCCCTCGTCGACGCCTCACGCAACCCGCCGCCACCGGTCACGCTGCCGACCGGAGGGAACAAGTCGCTGCGGGTGACGACGCCCGGTCACACCGGCAAGTACCTGCGCCACCAGGAGGGGCTCGCGTTCACCGCGCCCGTCGACGCGAACAGCGACAGCCTGCTGAAGAACGACGCCACCTGGAAGATCGTCCCCGGACTCGCGGGCAGCGGCTGCTACTCCTTCGAGTCCCGCAACTATCCCGGCCAGTACCTCCGGCACCGCGACTTCCGCGTGTACAAGGAGGCGGGTGACGGCTCCGCGCTCTTCCGGGCCGACGCCACGTTCTGCGCGCTGCCCGCCGCCGGGGGAGTCCGGCTCGCGGCGTACAACCTGGCGGGCAGCTATCTGCGGCACATCAACTCGGAGGTGTGGATGGCGACTCGGGGCGGTCCGCGGGCCTGGGACAACCCCGCCTCGTTCACCGAGGACACGATCTGGTCGGTCGACGGCCCGTGGGCGCCCTGACCACGGGGGTGTGCGAGCATTCCGGTCATGGATCTGGCTCAACTCGAACTGGCCGTACAGCGACTGCGTGACGCGGAGGCGGCCGTCGACGCCGCACGCGCCGATGTGGAGATCGAGGCGGTCCTCGCCGTACGTCGCGGCGAGGCCGTCGAGGCAGTCTCGACGGCCTCGGGCATCACCCCGCACGACCTGGTGCGACTGGAGAAGACGGCGGGCGGCCCCGACCAGTAGCCCCGTGGAGATTCCCTAGGGCGTGTCCGCAAAGTAGCGCCGTCCGCCCGCAGGCCAGGCGGGACTTTGCGGACACGACCTAGCGCTTCGCGCACAGCGCGGCGTCCACCGCTCCCTGCGGGTGGGCCAGCCGGTCGCCCTCTGCCGCCCAGGTCGTCGTGTAGACGGTCACGTCGCCCCGGCCCGTGGTGGCGTGGCCGCCGCCCACCGAGTCGCCCGGCAGATCTCCGCCGCTTCAGCAACTGCCGTACCGTGACGGTGCTTTCCGCCGGCTGCGGGACGTACCGTCCGGCGGGCGTGTCGAGCCGTACCTTGCCGTCCGCCACCAGCCGCATCACGGCGGTGGCGGTGAACGCCTTGGTGTCGCCGGCCAGTCGGAAGCGCGCGTCGGCGTCGACCATGGGCCGGCCCGTACCGACCTCCGCCGTCCCGGCGGTGTACGTCAGGCCGTTGACGTACGCGAGTGCGCCGGGCACCCCGTCCCGCTCGACCAGCAGGTCCAGTTGGCGTTGCACGGCGGCGGGCCGGGCGTCCCGCGCGGCGGCGAGGGGGGCGGCCGTGGCGATCAGCGCGGGGGCCCCAGCAGGGGGACGGCGACGACACGCCGGCGGGTGCGCCTGCCGCCGCGAACGCTCCCGGTCCGGGGGCCGGCCTTGATTCCGGTGGACGACCGCCCCTCCGTACCGAACACGACACCGAACTCGCGGAGGACAGCGGCTGATTCACCTGCCCCGGGCCGGTGACGCGTCGTACAGTTCTGCGCAGGGGACAGAGGTGGAGCAGGCGGGGGAACAGGTGACAAACGTCGTCTTCGTGCACGGCACGGGCGTCCGGATCGAGTCGTACGAGAAATCATTCGCCCGGGTCTCCCGGGGCATCGCGCGGGTCCGGCCCGACGTCGAGATGGTCCGCTGCTACTGGGGTGACACCTGCGGCGCCGCGCTGGGCCTGAACGGCGCGTCCATCCCCGTACGGGACAAGACCCGCGGCGTGCCGGACCAACCGCCCACGGACGACCCCGCCGCACTGTGGGCTGTCCTGCTCGCGGACCCGTTCGCCGAACTGCGCGCGTACGCGGACCGGGCGGAAGCGGGTGGGGCCGGTGCGACCGGCTTCGTGCCAGGGCGGCGGGACCCCTGGGAGGTCTACGCGGACACCGTCCGCGCACTGTCCGTCGAGGGAGTCGAGGGACTGGACGTGTCCCCGGACCTGATGCCGTATCTCGGCCAGGCCCTGGACCGGGTCGCGTCGGAACTCGCGCTGCTCCCGGCCGGCACACCTCAGGACCCCGGCGTGAACGCGGTCACGGCCAGGGCGGTCACGGCCGTCGTCCTGATCCTGGCGGACGACGCGGAAGGGGACGACGACCCGCTGCCCGTGGACGGCGCCGACCGCGACGCCCTCGCCGAGCAACTCGTCGCACTGCTCGGTGGCACCGAACGAGGGTTGGGCCGGGTCGGCGACTCGGCGAAATGGCTCGGCGGCCGGGCCCTTCAAATGCTTCTTTGGGACCACTCGGAGCTGGCCGTGAGACACCGCCGCGGACTGACGGGCAAGTCCGTCCCGGCGACCGGCGACATCCTGCGCTACCAGGCGCGCGGAGCCGACCTGCGCTCCCGTATCGCCGACACCGTGCGCGCCACCCGCGCCGCCGCCCCCGACCGCCCCGTGGTGCTGATCGCGCACAGCCTCGGCGGAATCGCGTGCGTGGACCTGCTCGCCACGGAGCCCGCGCCGGCGGTGGATCTGCTGGTCACCGTCGGCTCGCAGGCGCCGTTCCTCTACGAGATGGACGCCCTGACGTCCTTACGTCTCGGCGAACCGCTGCCGCCCTCCTTCCCCCGCTGGCTGAACGTCCACGACGCTCGGGACCTGCTCGGATTCGTGGCCGGCAAGGTGTTCCCCGGCCGGGCGGAGGACCGTCGTGTGGACACCCGCCAGCCGTTCCCCTGGTCCCACTCCGCGTACTTCGCCCACCGCAAGCTGTACGACTGGCTCGGCGGGGAACTGCCGTGACGGCGCCGGGGCCCGACTGGAGCCGTACGCACGCGCTGGTCGTCGCGGTGGAGGAGTACGCGGAGGGCGGCGACTGGTGCCTGGACGGACCCGCGCAGGACGCCGCGAACATGATCAACTGGCTGCTGGGCCGGGGCGTGCCACGGGAGAACATCCATCTGCTGGCCTCCCCCCGGCCGAAGAACAAGCACCTGCTCGACGCCATCGGGCTCGCCGGCTACGACCAGGTCGACCAGACCACCGTCCGGGGCCTTTTCAGACACCGGCTCGCCGCTCTCACCGGTGACTGGCTGTGGGTCTACTGGGCCGGTCACGGTGTGCAGGTCAGGGGCAGCCAATGGAGCCTGCTGTACCCGGAGGCCCGGGACAACGACCTGATCGGGATCGACGCGGGAAATCTGATCGACCTGCTCCAGTCGGACACGCTCGATCCGCAGCACTTCCGCCGGGTCGCCATGGTCATGGACGCATGCCGCCAACCCTTGTCCGTACGCGCCCAGCTGAACGCGTCCGAGCCCGACCGGCTGCTGGGAACCGCGACGTTCCAAAGAGCCCGGCAGGTCTTCGCCATGCACGCCTGCGAACCGGGAGGACTCGCCAAGGACCGCGACGGCGAAGGCGTGTTCACCCGAGTGCTGCTCGACGAACTGGTCACGGAGGACGCCGACGAGGCCGGGCCGGATCTCGAAGCGGTCTGGGGCCGGGTCAAGACCGAGTTCGAACGGCGGCGCGACTCCCGTTCGACGGAGCAGATCCCCACGATGACGGTGCGCGACTGGGACGGCAACAGCCAGGAGTTCCCCTTCGCCGCCCGGCCGCTCCTCGACCCCGACGAACAGCGGCTCCTCCTCGCCGTCACCGCGCTGGTCGACGGCACCCCGGGGGCGGCCGCCGCCTGCGGGGCACGGCTCTCCGAGGAGCTGGGCGCCACCTCCGGGGAGGCGCCGACGGCGCGTGACCTCGTCCACTGGGCCCTCGACGCACACCACGGAATCACCACGCTGCTCCACGTCCTCGCCGAGACGACCAGGGGCGGGGCGCCCCTGGAGGACGCCCGCCGGGGCGCGCTCAAGACACGCCCCGGCGAGTGGCTGCTGCACACCGAGTACGACGCGTTGGCGGCGCTGCTGGGAGCGGACGACTCCCCGCTCCTGGAGATCTTCGTCCGCGCCGCCCACAACGAACTCTCCGGGGTCCGGATCCGCCCCGGCACCGTACGGACCGTGCTGGACGCCCTGGAACAGCTCGTCCAGCCCCGGCCGCCCAGTCCACGACAACTGCTGCGGGTGGTCGAGCGGACCGCCGCCGCCGTGCCGGAGCCCGCCCGGAGCGCACTGCGGGCCTGGTCGGACGGGTGCGCGGAGCGCAGCGGGACCGCCCGGGACGCCCTGCTGACCTCTCGCGCGTACGCGGAGGAGCGCGCCGACGCGATCGCCCCGGCCGGCACGGCCTTCGACCACCGCATCCAGATCGAGCTCTCCGCGCGGACGGGCACCGACCAGCGGCGTACGTACCAGGTGTGGTCGGCCCGCGCGGGCCGGAGCGCCATGTCCCTCGCCAAGGTGGACACGCCGAGCCTCCCGGCGGACATACGGCTCGGGCTGGACGAGCTGCTGGTCGAGAACGGGCGGGTCCACGAGACGCTGGTCGAGTTCTTCCTGCCGTCCTCCGACCTCGACCTCGACGTGCACCGCTGGGGCATCACGAACGGCTCCTCGCTGGAGCGTCCCCTGGGGGTGGACTATCCGGTCGTCGTACGCCCCGCCGACGAACGCCCCAAACCCGTCGTGCCCAACCACCGGCTGCGCTGGGACCGGGTGGCGGCGTCGACCACGGGCGACCTGCACTGGCTGCCCGACGGCCTCGGCGAGGAACTCGCCCTGTACCGGGCGTTGTCTGAGCGGGCGAGCGCCCCCGGTGTGGTCATGACCGCCCCGACCCGCGCCCGCCCCCGGGCCCGGATGTTCGCGGTGTGCGTGTACAGCGGCATCCCGGTGCTGGTCTGGCACCGCGGCGAGGAGCGACGCACCGTCGACAGCCAACTGAAGTCGGTCCTCAGCGACGGGCATCTGCCCTCGCTGCCGCACCGCCTGCGCGAGTTCCGCTGCGGCGGCGACCCCGAAACCGAACGACAGGGCAGGCACCTCGCCCTCCTCTGGGACGACCCGGACCTTCCGCTGCCGCGCCCACTCGCCCTGTCCGCCCCGATGTGAGGAGCAACCGATGACGACCGAAGGCTGGGGAGTGTTCCGCGGTGACGGGACGCCCCATGACGTGACCTGGCCCGAACCCCCGCCCTGGCGGCGGTTCGGCGACCCCGCGGAGCCCCAGCCGCCGGAGGCACCGGTCCCGTACGTCATCTCCGACGGCGACCGTGACGTGGTGAACACCGCGCTGCATCTGCACCGGCCGCTTCTCGTCACCGGCAAGCCCGGCACGGGCAAGTCCACGCTCGCCCGGGCCGTCGCCCGCGAACTGCGTCTCGGCGAAGTCCTGCACTGGCCGGTCAACAGCCGCACCACCCTCGCCGACGGCCTCTACCAGTACGACGCCGTCGGCCGCCTCCGCGACGCCTCCATGAAAGGACGTGAGGCCGCCGAGCCGGACATCGGCGACTACCTGCGCCTCGGCGCGCTGGGCACCGCGCTGCTGCCGCACGACAAGCCGCGCGTTCTCCTCGTCGACGAACTCGACAAGGGCGACGTCGACCTCCCGAACGACCTCCTCACGGTCTTCGAGGAAGGCCGGTACGAGATCCCCGAGCTGTCCCGGCTGAAAGGCACCGAGGTCTCGGTCCGGATCACGGGCTCCGACGAGAAGGTCACCGTCACCGACGGCACGGTCGGCTGCCGGACCTTCCCCGTGGTCGTCATCACCAGCAACGGCGAACGGGACTTCCCACCGGCCTTCCTCCGGCGCTGTGTACGCCTCGACATCAAGCAGCCCAATGAGGAACAGCTGCGCAAGATCGTCACCATGCATCTGGGCGCGGTCACCCCCGAGGCGGACCGCCTCATCGCCGAGTTCCTCGACCTCCGGGACAACCGGGCGCTCGAACTCGCCACCGACCAACTGCTCAACGCCGTCCATCTGCGGACGACCGGCGTGCAGATGAGTCACGACACCCTCTACCAGGCGGTCCTGCGCTCTCTGGACGAAGTGGACGCGTAGATGATCCACCGGCTGAGAACGGTTCTGGAGGACTCCGGCATCGAGCTGTCCACCCAGGAACTGCTCGATGTCCTGTGGCTCGCGGCCAAGGTGACCGGCGGCGCCGGGGACGGCCCCGCGCCGGCGGACGAATCCGAGCCGCCCCCGGAAACCGGAGCCGAGGACACGCTCCTGCCGGTGCCCGACGACGACGGTGCGACGGACGACACGAAGGGCGAGGACACAGCCGGACGCAAGGAAAAGGCGGCACCGGGGCTGTACGTCGCCGCCGCTCCACGCGCCGGCGGGACCTCCTGGATGCCCGCGCGGGCCGTCGACATCCGTGGCGTACGCGCCCTGCCCTCGACACGGGCCCTGGGCAGGGCACTGCGCCCGCTGCGCCAACGCGTCTCCTCCCGGAGCCTGTTCCGGCTGGACGAGGCCGCCAGCGCCGAGTGGATCGCCGAGACCGGCCTGCCGGACGCGGTCCTGCGACCGGAACGGGAACGCTGGCTCAGCATCGCGCTGGTCGTGGACGACGGCCCGTCCATGGTGCTGTGGCGCCAACTCGCGGTGGAGCTGCGCTCCATGCTCGAACACCAGGGGACGTTCCGCGAGATCCACACGGTCGGTCTCGACAGTTCGGAAGCCGAGAACCCCGTCCTTCGCTCCCAGCCCTTCGTGCCCGATGCCCCTCGACGCTCGTACGGCAACATGGCTGACCCGTCCGGGCGTACGGCGGTGCTCGTCCTCTCCGACGGCGTCGGCCCCGGCTGGGCCTCCGGAGCCGTCCACCGGCTGCTGGCGCACTGGGCCCGGCGCGCACCCGTGGCGGTGGTGCAGCCCCTGCCGCCGCGCATGTGGCCCGAGACCGGCATGCCCGCCGAACGGCTCCGGCTCGACGCCGTCCGCCGTGCCGCGCCCAACCGAACGCTGTCCGTGTCGCATCCGGTGCTGCCGCCGGGCCTCCAGCCGCCGTACAGCGGAGTACCGATCCCTCTGCTGGAGCTGACGGAGGGACAGATGGGCGCGTGGGCACGGCTCGTCGGGAACGAGCAGGGCAGCGCGGAACTCCCGGTCATCCTCCTGCCGGCACCTTCGCGGCCGGCTCCGTCCGCGGCTGTGGCCGTGGCCGTGGCGGATTCCGGGGCCGTGTCCGGGACATGGCCCGCATCCGGTGCTGAGGAACGCGTCCGGCGCTTCCACGAAGGCGCCTCCCCGGAGGGCCAACGCCTGGCCGGCTGCCTCGCCTCCGTCACCCCGCTGACGCTCCCCGTGATGCGCCTGGTCCACCGGGCGAGCAGCGACCACACGACGCGCTTTCACCCCGCACAGCTCGCCGAGGTCTTCCTGGGCGGCCTGCTGAGCCGGCGGGGCCGTAGACCGGGGGAGTACGAGTTCCTTCCGGGCGTCGCGGACCTCCTCCTCGACACGGTCCGCACGGACGACGCCGTGGGCACGGTCGATCTGGTGACCGACTTCCTGAAGCAACGCCGGGGCGCCGGACCCGACTTCAGAGCCCGTGTCACCGGCGTGGGCGTGGGCGGATCGACCGTCTCGGACCAGGCCCGGCCGTTCGCGGCGGCATCGCGAGAACTGCTGCGGCGACTGGGTCTGCCGGCGACGGACGAGAGCGCACCGGAAGACGGGGAGGGCGCGCCCCCGCTGTCGTACGCCTCGGACCGTGTGCTCCCGCCGTTGATCCGAATCGCCCGGCGCTTCCAGGCCGACGAGAACTTGCCCGGCGCGGTGCGGGCGGGGGCCGCGGAGATCTTGGCGTCGGCGGAGGAAAGAGACCCGCTGTCCGGCTGGGACGGCGTGTCCTTGGTGGAGGACCTGGCCGAGGTGCTCGTGGACGCCAACCTGTTCCGTCCGGTGGCCGAACTGCGCACCGTCGTAAGGGAACTGCTCGCCGACCTTCGCGACGAGGATCTGGAGACCCGCAGTCTGCGAGGCTACCTCGCCCTGGCCGTGGGCCGGCTCGGTGACCACGAGGAAGCGGTGGAGCACCTTCGCCAAGTGGTGGAGATCTCGGGGCGCGTCCACGGCGTGGAACACGACTACACACTGTTCGCCCGTGGTTACCTCGCCGGTCTGTTACGGAGAGCCCGCCGGTACGAGGAGGCCGAGGCGGAGCATCGGGATCTGATCGCGATGTATGCCCGACGGCAGAGTGACGATACGGAATCGGCCGTCCAGGAGAGGATGGCCTTGGGGGCGGTTCTCGGCAATCAGGGAAGACACGAGGAAGCGCTGGCCGAATACCGCGGCGCGTATGAAGTGCGCCTGCGGGTACTGGGGCCCGAACACCCGGAGACACAGGACGCTCACCAGTGGGTGGCCCTCGGGCTCGAACGCTTCCGCCGAACCGAGGAGGCCGAAGCCGAGTACCGGAGACTCATCGACAGCCGCTGCCGGTCGCACGGTCCGGAGAGTCAGGAAGCGCTGTGGGCACGATCCTCCCTCGTACGCGTCCTGCGACGCCTGGGCCGGTACGACGAGGCGGAACCCGAAATGCGCGCTGTGGTCGCTGCCCTTACCTCCGAACTGGGCCCGGACAATCCCGTCACGATCTCCGACCATGAGGACCTGGCCCAACTGCTCGGTGAACTCGACCGGCCGGCGGAGGCGGAGATCGAGATCCGTCAGGTGATCAGCAACAGCGTGCGGACATTCGGAGACTGGCATGTGCAGACGCTCCGCGCCCGGAGAGCGCTCGCCGACTATTTGAACGACTTGAATCGGTTTGCGGAAGCGGAGTCGGAATATCGAGGCGTGCTGGCGGAGGAGCGGCGCTCGAACAGACCAGAGCTCGGCATCCTTTCGACGAGGTATCAACTCGCCCATACCCTGCACTACCTGGGGCGTTATGAAGAAGCCGAGTCGGAGTACCGAACGGTGGCCCTGGACAGGTCCCGCATTCTCGACCCCGACCATCCGCTGACGCTCGCCTCGTTCAGCAACTGGGCGAAGTGCCTGAATTCCCTGGGCCGCCACGACGAGGCCGAGTCGGAGTTTCAGCGTGTGCTGGCGGAGCAGAGCCGTGTTCTGGACACTGATGACCAGGCAGTCCTGATCACACGATCACGTCGGGCGCAATCCCTGAATGATCGAGGGCGGTCCGAAGAGGCCGAGAAGGAATACCGGGCGCTGGTGCGGCTGAACACGCGCCGTGAAGGTCCCGACGACTCCTTGACGCTGAGCTTCCGCCATTCCTTGGGACTTACCCTCAACATGCTCCGCCGGTTCGACGAAGCGGAAGCGGAGAACCGCGCCACGTGGGAATCTCGGAGGCAGCTCCTCGGCGACGAGGCCCTCCCCACGCTCTCGACCCGCCACAACCTTGCCTACTCACTTCAGGGCCTCGGGCGCTCGGACGAAGCGGAGGCGGAGTTCGAGGCCGTGCTGGAGGCGCGGTCCCGCGTCCTGGGCCCCGACGACGAGGCCACCGTGCGAACGCGGAACCGGCTCGCGAAACTCCGTCAGGAACGCGACGCGGACCGACCGTAGCCGCGCTCGTCGGCACCGTACCGTCCTGCGGCATTTGTTCAGTGTGCGAACGCAACCCCCTGCGACCGTCAACAGCCGTGACTCCGCTGCCGGACAGTCGATCCCGCCCTGCCGATCGAGCAGCAGGTCAAGGCAATTTGGATAGACCCTTGACAAATTAGTGGCCCGTTGCCAGCATGCAAAACTCTCGCGGGTTTCTCGCGAATGTTCGGTGCCGTATCGCATGCCCCTGCACGGACCAGTACGGCTGCTCCCCGGGTGACGGGACATCGCCCGGGCAGCAGGTTCCTCCCTGAGTGAGACACGGTGGCGCGCTCGCCCGCGCTTCCGCCTGTCTCTCTTCCCTTGATCAGGTATGGAAGGAAGCTCGATGTCAGGACTCTCAGGACGGCCGCGCCCGAGACAGAAGTGGCTGAGGTGGCTCGCGGTACTGGGTCTGGTGGTGAGTGGCGGCGCGATCAGCGTCCCCACCGCGGCCGCCCACCCCGGTCACCCCGGTCACGAAGAAGCACCCGCAGCACCCGCCGCCATCCCGGCAGGCGACTACCAGCAGGTACAACTCGCTCTCGGTTCGGCCGAGTTGGGCGAGGCGATGTCACTCGCCGTACTGCCCGACCGCGCCGTCGTGCACACGGCGAGGGACGGCACGGTCCGCTACACGGACGCCGCGGGCAACACCAAATCGGCAGGCAAGCTGGACGTCTACACCCATGACGAGGAAGGTCTCCAGGGGATAGCCGCCGACCCGAATTTCCAGAGCAACCGGTATCTGTACCTGTACTACTCGCCCAAGCTCAGCACGCCGGGCGGCGACGCGCCCGTCACGGGCAACGCCGCGGCGTTCGAGCCGTGGAAGGGCCACCTCAACCTCTCGCGCTTCACGCTCAAGGCCGACAACACGCTCGACCTGGCCAGCGAGAAGGTCGTGCTCGAAGTCCCCAACGACCGTGGCCAGTGCTGCCACGTCGGCGGTGACATCGACTTCGACGCGCAGGGCAACCTCTATCTGACGACGGGCGACGACACGAACCCGTTCGAGTCGTCGGGCTACTCGCCGATCGACGAACGCACCGACCGCAACCCGCAGTTCGACGCCCAGCGCTCCTCGGGCAACACCAACGACCTGCGCGGCAAGGTGCTCCGCATCAAGCCGACCGCGGCCGGCGGCTACACCGTGCCCTCCGGCAACCTCTTCGCGGCCGGTACCGCGCGGACCCGTCCCGAGATCTACGCGATGGGCTTCCGCAACCCGTTCCGGATGTCCGTCGACAAGGCGACCGGCATCGTCTACCTCGGTGACTACGGCCCCGACGCCGGCGTCACCAACGCGAGCCGCGGGCCCAGCGGCCAGGTCGAGTTCAACCGCATCACCGGTCCCGGCAACTACGGCTGGCCGTACTGCACCGGCACGAACACGGCCAACGAGACGTACAGCGAGTACACCTTCCCGAGCGGCCCGTCCGCCGCGAAGTACAACTGCGCCGCGCCCGCGAACAACTCGTTCCGCAACACCGGTCTGGCGACCCTGCCCGCCGCCAAGTCGAGCTGGATCAAGTACGGCGGTGACGCGGGCACGCCGCCCGAGTTCGGCGGCGGCTCGGAGTCGCCCATGGGCGGTCCGGTCTACCGCTACGACGCCAACCTCAACTCGAACGTGAAGTTCCCGCAGTCGCTCGACGGCCGCTTCTTCGCCGGTGAGTACGGCCGCAAGTGGATCAAGGCCATCGAGGTCAAGTCCGACGGCACCCCCGGCGTCATCGAAGCCTTCCCGTGGACCGGCACCCAGGTCATGGACCAGGCGTTCGGCCCCGACGGTGCGCTGTACGTCCTGGACTACGGCACCGGCGGCAACAACCAGGCCCTGTACCGCGTCGAGTACGTCGGCGCCGCCAACCGCAACCCGGTCGCCAAGGCCGCCGCGGACAAGGTGTCCGGCCCCACCCCGCTGACCGTGGCGTTCTCCTCGGCCGGCAGCTCCGACCCCGAGGGCAAGGCCCTGACCTACTCGTGGAACTTCGGCGACGGCACCACCTCCACGGCCGCCAACCCGAGCCACACGTACACCACCAACGGCACCTTCCGGCCGACGCTCACGGTGCGGGACCCGGAGGGTCTGACCGGTACGGCGAGCCTGGTCGTCACGGCGGGCAACACCGCTCCGACGGTGACGCTGCAGACCCCCAAGGACGGCCAGCTGTTCTCCTTCGGTGACACCGTGCCCTTCCAGGTCACCGTCAGCGACCCGGAGGACGGGACCATCGACTGCTCCAAGGTCAAGGTCACCTATCTGCTCGGCCACGACGAGCACCGGCACCAGATCACCCAGGCCACCGGCTGCTCGGGCAATCTCAACGTGCCCGCCGACGGCGAGCACGACAGCGCGGCCAACATCTACGGCGTCTTCGACGCCGAGTACACCGACGGCGCCGGGCTGACCACGCACAGCGCCCGTATCCTCCAGCCCCGGCACCGCCAGGGTGAGCACTTCTCCGCCCAGTCCGGCGGCATCCAGGTCGCCGCGCACGGCAACGCCGAGGGCGGCAGCACCGTCGGCTTCACCGACAACAACGACTGGATCTCCTTCAAGCCCTACAACCTGGCCAACGCCAACAGGATCACCGCCCGCGTCGCGTCCGGCGGCGTCGGCGGCAGCCTGGAGGTACGGGCCGGGTCCGCGACGGGCACACTGCTCGGCACGGTGGCCGTGGCACCCACCGGCGGCTGGGAGAACTTCGTCGACGTGTCGGCGAATCTCACCAACGCCCCCGCCGCGACAACGGAGTTGTTCCTCGTCTTCAAGGGAGTGACCGGCCAGGGCAACCTCTTCGACGTCGACGCCTTCACCTTCGCCACCGGCACCAGCGGCACCAGCCAGACCGTCGAGGGCGAATCGTTCAGCTCGGGCCAGGGCGTCCAGGCGGCCGCTCACGCCCCGGCGAGCGGCGGCAACACGCTCGGCTACATCGAGAACGGCGACTGGGCGGGTTACGCCTCCGTCCCGACGGCCGGGACCAAGACCTTCTCCGCGAAGGTCTCCTCGGCCGGCGCGGGCGGCACCATCACGATCCGCTCGGGCTCGGCGACCGGAGCCGTCCTCGGCACCGTCGCCGTACCCAACACCGGGGGCTGGGAGACCTTCCAGAACGTCTCCACCGCCCTGACCGGTACCGGATCGTCCGGGGCGCTGTTCCTCACCTTCACCGGTGGGGCCGGCTCGCTCTTCGACGTCGACACCCTCACTCTCACCAAGTGACGCGAGTCAAGGAGACAGTGATGCTCCGTCAGCTCCGTACCCTGCCGAAGACCGCCGCGGCGGCCTTCGCCCTCACCCTCGGCCTCGCCGCGTCACTCCTGGCACCGGCCACCGCGGCCCAGGCCGCCGACCCCGCTTACAAGGTCCTCGTCTTCTCCAAGACGGCGGGCTTCCGCCACGACTCCATCCCCGTCGGTACCCAGACCATCCGCGACCTCGGCGCGGCCAACAACTTCACCGTCACCGCCACCGAGGACAGCAACGCCTTCACCACCGCCAATCTGGCCACTTTCAAGGCCGTCGTCTTCCTCTCCACCACCGGCGACGTCCTGAACGCCAGTCAGCAGTCGGCGCTCCAGGGGTACGTGGACGGTGGCGGCGGCTACTTCGGCGTCCACGCGGCGGCCGACACCGAGTACGAGTGGCCGCAGTACCAGCAGCTCGTCGGCGCCTGGTTCAAGAGCCACCCGGCGATCCAGCGGGCCACGGTGAAGAACGAGGACCGGTCGCACGCGGCCACCTCGCACCTGGGCCAGACCTGGTCCCGCACCGACGAGTGGTACAACTACCGCACCAATCCCCGCGCGCAGGTCCGCGTCCTGCAGAGCCTGGACGAGTCCAGCTACAGCGGCGGGGAGATGAGCGGCGACCACCCGATCACCTGGTGCCACCCGCAGGGCAACGGCCGGTCCTTCTACACCGGACTCGGCCACACCCAGGAGTCGTACGCCGACCCCGCGTTCCGTTCGCTGCTGCTCGGCGGCATCCGGTACGCGGCGGGCTTCGCCAAGGCCGACTGCCGCGCGGAGACCGGCTACACGACGCTCTACAACGGCTCGACCACCGGCTGGTCCCAGGCCGGACCGGGCAGCTTCACCAACACCGACGCCACGCTGAACGCGCAGGGCGGCATGGGCCTGTACTGGTACCGCGCGAAGGAGTACGCCTCGTACTCCCTCAAGCTGGACTGGCGCATGGCCGGGGACGACAACTCCGGTGTGTTCGTGGGCTTCCCGGCCTCCGACGACGTCAACACGTCGGTGAACCAGGGCTACGAGATCCAGATCGACTCCACCGACGCGGCCGACCGGACCACCGGGTCCGTCTACGGCTTCAAGGCGGCGGACATCGCGGCGCGGGACAACGCCCTCAACCCGCCGGGGAGTTGGAACGCGTACGAGATCCGGGTGGAGGGGGAGCGGCTCCAGGTCTTCCTCAACGGCGTAAGGATCAACGACTTCACCAACACCGACCCGGTGCGCTCGCTCCAGCAGGGGCACATCGGGATCCAGAACCACGGCACCGGTGACGACGTGTCCTTCCGCAACATCAGGATCAAGGAACTGGGCGGCACCACACCGCCCCAGTCGACCACCTACGAAGGGGAGTCCTACACCTCGGGGCAGGGCGTCCAGCCGGCCGACCACGCTCCGGCGAGCGGCGGCCGGACCCTCGGCTACATCGAGAACGGCGACTGGGCGGGCTACTCCCAGGCGTCGCTCAACGGAGCGAAGACCTTCGCCGCGAAGGTCTCGTCGGCCGGCGCGGGCGGCACCGTCACGATCCGCTCGGGCTCGGCGACCGGCACGGTCGTCGGCACGGTCGCGGTACCGAACACCGGTGGCTGGGAGACCTTCCAGAATGTGTCCACCACGCTGTCGGGCACACCGACCGGGCCGCTGTTCCTCAGCTTCACCGGTGGCGGCGGCTCCCTGTTCGACATCGACACCTTCACCGTCGGCAGATAGCGGCACGCGGCTTTTGGCTCGTGACGTGTGACTGACAGGCCGTAAGCGACCTACGGGACGGCCGAGTCGGCCCCCCGGCGTGAAACCCCCGGCCCGCGCAAGTTTAAGTATGTGAAAGGGCCAAACCCATTAACCCTCGGACAAAAAAAATCAAAAATAAGACACATGACCTTCACGCCGACTCCGATACCGTCCCGCACCCAGTACGTCCTGGAGGCGATCAAGCACGCCATCCTCACGGCGCGGCTCCGACCGGGTCAGGCGCTGGTCGAGGCCGAACTCGCCGCCCAGTTCGGCGTGTCCAAGACGCCCGTACGTGAAGCGCTCAAGACCCTCGCCGGTACCGGACTCGTCGTCATGAGCCAGTACAAGGGAGTTGTCGTACGGCATGTCGACGCGGCCATGGCCCGCGAGGTGTACGACGTCCGCCTGCTGCTCGAACCGGAGGCGCTGCGCCGCTCGGTGAGCCGTGCGGCCCGGCTCGACGCGGCCCAGGAGGCCCTGGACCGGGCCGAGTCGGCGGCGGACCGGGCGGACAGGTCGCTCGCCAACCGCGACTTCCACCGGGCACTCTATCTGCCCTGCGGCAACCCGCTGCTCGCCCGGCTGCTGGACGAGATCCGCGACCAGGCCGCGCTCGTGTCCACCGTGGCGTGGGCGGCCGTGCCGACCTGGGAGCGCGAGGCGGCCGAGCACCGCGAGATCCTGCGGCTCGCGGTCGCGGGCGACGCCACGGCCGCCGGGGACGCCCTCCACGACCACATCGCCTCGTTCGTGCGCCGCGCGTTCCCCGAGGAGGCGGCGCCCGTCAGCCCTTCGGACGTACCTGACGGCGGTGGACCCGTGCCTCCCACGGGGCGAGCGTGACCGTCTCGGTCGGCGGGCCGGGGTCCGGGACGTTGCCGATCAGCAGCTCGGTGTCCCGCCAGCCGTCGTCCGGCAGCTCGACCTCGGCCACGGCGCCGGTGAAGTTGCCGAGGACCAGCAGTTCGGTCGCCGTCCCGTCCGTCGCCACCAGCCGTCGGGTGAAGGCGTACACACGCGGGTCGTCCGGCAGCAGCATCGTGAAGTCGCCGTGCGCCACGGCCGGTTCGGAGTGCCGGAGCCCGATCAGCCGGCGGTAGTGGTGGAAGACGGACGACGGATCGCCGTACGCCGCCCGCGCGTTGATCTCGACGTGGTTCGGGTTGACCGGGATCCACGGGGTGCCGGTGGTGAATCCGGCGTGCGGTGAGGCGTCCCACTGCATCGGCGTACGGGCGTTGTCGCGCCCCATCGCCCGCAGCCCCGCCAGGACACGCGCCGGGTCGGTGCCCCCGTCGACCGCCTCCGCGTGGTGGTTGAGCGACTCGATGTCGCGGAAGTCGTCGATGGAGGTGAACGGGGCGTTGGTCATGCCCAGTTCCTCGCCCTGGTAGACGTACGGCGTGCCGCGGTGCAGATGCAGGACGGTGGCGAGCATCGTCGCGGACCTGACCCGGTGGCCGGGTCCGTCGTCGCCGAAGCGGGAGACGACGCGCGGCTGGTCGTGGTTGTTCCAGTAGAGGCTGTTCCAGCCGACCTCGCTGAGGCCGTCCTGCCAGCGGCCGAGCGACGCTTTGAGATCGAGCAGATTCAGCGGCCGTACGTCGAACTTGCCGTCACCGTGGTCGAGTCCGACGTGTTCGAACTGGAAGACCATGTCCACCTCGGCGCGGGCCGGGTCGGTGTAGAGCCGGGCCTCCTCGACGGTGACGCCCGGCATCTCGCCGACGGTGAGCAGCCGTTCAGGGCGCCCGGCGAATACCTCTCGGTGCGTCTCCTGGAGGAATTCGTGGATCCGGGGGCCCGCGCCGTGATGGGTGCGGTCGTGCAGCGCGGGGTCCTTCGAGATGAGGTTGATGACATCCATCCGGAAGCCGTCCACGCCCCGGTCGAGCCACCAGTTCATCATCCGGTGGACCGCCCCGCGCACCTCGGGATTCTCCCAGTTGAGGTCGGGCTGCTTGCGCGAGAAGAGATGCAGGTAGTACGCGCCGGCCGGCTCGTCGTACTCCCAGGCGGGGCCGGAGAAGAAGGAGCGCCAGTTGTTTGGCTCGGCGCCCGGGGTGCCGGGCTCCGCCCCGTCCCGCGCGGGCCGCCACCAGTACCAGTCGCGCTTGGGGCTGTCCGGCCCCTGCCGGGACTCGGTGAACCACGGGTGTTCGTCGGAGGTGTGATTGACGACGAGGTCCATGACCAGCTTCATGGAGCGCGCGTGGACGGCGGCGAGCAGGTCGTCGAAGTCCGCGAGCGTGCCGAAGGACGGATCGATGTCCTGGTAGTCGCTGATGTCGTAGCCGTTGTCGTCCTGCGGGGAGGGGTACACCGGCGACAGCCACAGGACGTCGACCCCGAGATCGGCGAGATGGTCCAGCCGGCCGATGATGCCGCGCAGGTCGCCCACGCCGTCCCCGTCGGAATCGGCGAAGCTGCGCGGATAGATCTGGTAGACGACCGCAGACTTCCACCAGGCTTCCGGGGAGGGGGAGTCGGTGCTGCTCACGTGCCTGAACCTCGCATGATGTCGGTGGTCGTGGGGACCGCGGTCGGAGCCGTTGAAGGACGCCGTTGAAGGACGCCGTTGCGGGACGCCGTCGCAGGAGGCCGGTCAGAGCCTGTACGCCTCCACGAGCACGAGACGTTCCGGGTGGAGCGTCGGGGCCCGCACCCCGGCGACGGCCAGCGTCCGGCCGGTCAGCTCCACCCCTTCCGGGCGCTCCCACCAGAGCGGGGCGGCCCGCGGGGATCCGTCGGCCCGGTGGCCGGGCCGGAGGGGCCGTACCCGGTAGCGGGCGTCCGGGTCGAGTCCGGGCAGCCGTACCGGGTCCGCCGGCGACGTCACGCTCGTCGCCGTCTGGACGAGGGCGTACAGCGCACGCGAACGGTCGGCCGCCACCACGCCGTGCACCCACAGCGCCGGATCGGGATGGTCGCCGTGCACGACGGTGCCGGAGTGCAGCAGCGGCCGAAGCTCCTTGTACGCGGCGACCCACTCGGCCAGCCGGGCGCGCTCGTCGGAGTCGGCGGCGGTGAGGTCCCACTCGATGCCGAAGTGCCCGAACAGGGCCGTCCCGGCCCGGAAGTCGAGGGTGTGGGTACGCCCGGTGGTATGCGCGACGGGCGAGCCGACGTGGGCGCCCTGGAGTTCGGGTGGCAGCAACAGCCCTGTCCAGCGCTGGATCTGCTGTCGTTCGAGCGCGTCGATGCAGTCGCTCGTCCAGACGCGGTCGGTGCGCTCCAGGATGCCGAGGTCGATCCTGCCGCCGCCGGAGGAGCAGGACTCGATCTCCAACCCGGGGTGCCGGGACCGCAGTTCGTCCAGGAGCCGGTACGCGGCCGCCGTCTGTACGTGGACCCCGGCCGCGCCCGTCGGACTGTGCCCGGCCTCCACGAGATCCCGGTTGTGATCCCACTTGAGATAGTCGATGTCGTACTCGCCGACCAGCGCGTCGAGGCGCTCCAGCAGATGGTCGTACGCCCCGGCGTGGCCGAGATCGAGCACCTGCTGCTGCCGGGATTCCGGCGGGAGGCGCCCGCCCGTCGCCAGGATCCACTCGGGGTGCGCACGGGCGAGGTCGGAGTCGGGGTTGACCATCTCGGGCTCGACCCACAGCCCGAACTCCATTCCCAGCGACCGGACATGGTCGACCAGCGGGTGCAGCCCCTCGGGCCAGACGGTCTCGTCCACGTACCAGTCGCCGAGCCCGGCGCGGTCGTGGCGGCGTCCCCTGAACCATCCGTCGTCCAGGACGAAACGCTCGGCGCCCACCTCGGCGGCGGCGTCCGCCAGGGCGGTGAGTCTGCCGAGGTCCTGCTGGAAGTAGACGGCCTCCCAGGTGTTGAGGGTGACCGGGCGGGGCCGGCGCGGATGCCGGGTCCTGGCGCGTAGCTGCTGGTGGAAGCGCCCGGCCAGTTCGTCGAGCCCGTGGCCGTACGACCCGACGATCCAGGGGCTCGTGTACGACTCGCCGCCCGCCAGCCGGACTTCGCCCGCGAGCAGGGTCTCCCCGGCGCCGAGCAGGGCCACCCCGGCGGGGGTGCGTTCGGCGAGGGTGCGGTGGTTGCCGCTCCACGCCACGTGCAGACCCCAGACCTCGCCCGTACGGAAACCGAATCCGCGCTCGCCCGCGAGATGCAGCAGCGTCGCGTCGGTGCCCGTGCGGCCCCGGCGGTTCTCCCGGAGGTGCGTACCGAGCGTGAACTGGTGCCGCTGCGGGCTCCGTTCGCGTACATGCCGGCCGGTGAGGTCGAGGATCTCGGTGGCGTGGGCGGGGACGGGGAGAGCGAGTAGCAGACCGTCGAGGACGTACGGGCGCTCGCCGGTGTCGCGGTTGGTGGCGGTGGCGCGCTGCCGTACGAGCCCGGAGGCGGTCAGCTCGATCTCCAGCACGAGTTCGAGCCGGGCGTGTTCGTCAACGGCGTCGACGGTGAGCTGGTGCGCCTCGGGGAGGTCGGGCGTGCGGACGGTACGGATCGAGCGGACGGTGAAGGCGGTGGAGAAGTCGGCGCCGTCGCGGTGGCCGGTGAGGCCCGGTGTACCGAGCCAGCCGGCCGAGTGCTCCGGCAGGAGGGAGAGCGGCACCGGCAGGTCGAGGGTGTTGGACATCTGCCGGGCGGCGCTCGCGGTGGCCAGCTCGGCGAGCCCGGCCGGGCCGATGTCCCCGAGGTCGTCGCCCCAGTGGAGGACCCGGGGCAGTCGGACACCGGTGCAGTCGAGGACCAGGCTCGTACCCGCGGCGCGGAGGTGGCGGTAGTCACGGGAGTGACCGGTGCGCATACGGGCTCCTCGGGTCGTCCGCCGTGTCAGGTTAGTTTCGGGGTGGAAGTTTCCGCTCGTCAATAGGTGGATGTCCTGCCCTCGCTATGGCTGGAACACGCCCCTCGCGGCATGTTTGCTTCCGGTGTGGAAGTAAACGGGGTGGGCTGACAGGATGGGCGGACCCCCGTTGCCGCAGGCGCCACAACGCGCCGGGCTCCTCGCGGAAGGCCGTCCCTTGCACGTGATGACACCGGCGCCGTGGACCCCGCTCTCCGGGGCCGCGCACGCCGTCGCCCTGGAAGTGCTGCTGCGCGGACCGCTGTCCCGCAGCGAACTCGCCCGCCGGCTCGACCTCTCCGCGGGCAGCCTCACCCGGCTGGCGAAGCCGCTTCTGGACAGCGGGCTCCTCGTCGAGTCGGGCACCACCAGCCACGAAGCGCGCGCCGGCCGCCCGACCCGTCCGCTCGACATCGTCGCCGACGCGCACCACTTCATCGGCGCCAAGATCACCCACGAGGACGTGCACGCCGTACTGACCACGCTCCGCGCCGAGGTCGTCGCCTCCGCGCGGGCGGACCTGCCCGGACGCGACCCGGACTCGGTCGTCGCCGTCCTGCGCGCGCTCACGGCCGAACTCGTCGCCGAACTCGCCCCGGAATCACGGCACATCACCGCCGCCGGCGTCAGTCTGGGCGGCAGCGTGGCCGACCGCGCGACGGTCACCGGAGCGCCGTTCCTGGGATGGGACGACGACGTCCCGCTGGGAGCCATGCTCTCCGCCGCGCTCAAGGTGCCCACCGCCGTCGACAACGACCTCCTCGCGCTCACCCGCGCCGAGCACTGGTTCGGCGCCGCACGAGGCCATGACCGGTTCGCGGTCCTCACCGTCGGCGCGGGCATCGGCTACGGCCTCGTCGTGCACGACCGCGTCGTGGACAGCCCGGACGCGGGCGTCGGCCTGCTCGGACACTTCCCCCTGGACCCCCTCGGACCGCTCTGCCCGCGAGGACACCGCGGCTGCGCCACCGCCATGCTGTCGACGGCCTCACTGCGCGCCGCCGCGTCGGTGGGACTGCGGCGAGACGTCCCGTACGACGAGTGCCTCGATCTGGCGGCCTCCGGCGACCCGGTGGCCGCGCCGCTGGTCATGGCCTCGGGGCGGGCACTGGGGCGGCTGATCGCGGCCGTCGCGAACCTCACCCTCACCACGGAGATCGTCCTGACCGGCGAGGGCGCACGGCTGGCGGAGGTGGCCCACGAGGCGCTGCGGGAGGGCCTGGCGTACGACCGGGATCCGCGCGCGGCGGCCGTCTCGCTCGACGTACGGCCGGTGGACTTCGGCCTGTGGGCGCGCGGCGCGGCGGTGACGGCCATCCAGGCGTATGTGCTGGGGCGTGTCCGACGGCACACGTAGTTGAGTCTCCCGCCGGGGGAGACCCGAGAGTGGGGGTCATGGACGGCGACACGCTCCACCCGATCGGCGAGCTGGCCCGGCGTACCGGGCTGACGGTCAAGACCATCAGGTTCTACTCCGACCGCGGGATCGTGCCGCCGGCCGGCCGCACCCCGGCCGGCTACCGCCTCTACGGCTCCGACGCCGTCGCACGCCTGGACCTCGTACGGACGCTGCGCGAACTGGGCCTGGACCTCCCCACGATCCGCAAGGTCGTGGACCGGGAACTGCCGCTGCCCGACGTCGCGGCGGCGCACGCGGCGGCGCTGGCCGTGCGGATCCGCGCGCTGCGCCTGCGGCACGCGGTGCTGACGGCGGTGGCCAGGCGCGGGTCCACACCTGAGGAGATGGAACACATGCATGAGCTGGCCGGACTTTCCGAGGACGAACGGCGCCGTCTCGTCGGCGACTTCCTCGACGCCGTCTTCGGCGGCACGGACGCGGGCCCCGCGTCGGCGGGCGAGATCGCGTGCCCCACAACGCGCCTCACGGCGGCCCCCGCAGCGGGCCCGCTGGCGGGCGTCATGCGGTCGATGACCCCCGAGCTGCCGGACGATCCCGCCGACGAACAGCTCGACGCGTGGCTGGAGTTGGCCGAGCTGTCCCGGGACCCGGACTTCCGCGCCGCCGTGCGGCGGCTGATGGAGGACGACGCTGCGGACCGCGCCGTGGCGGGGGCGGGAGCCGTGCCGCGCCGTGACCCCGTCGCGGTGGTACGTGACACGGCCGGCCCCGCCATGACGGCCGGGATCGACCCGGACTCACCACGGGCCGATCCGGTCGTCGCGTCCGTCACCGCCCACTACGCCGATCTCCTCGGCCGCCCGGACGACACCGCCCTCCGGCACCGGCTGCTCGCACGGCTGACGGCGGCGGGCGACCCCCGCAGGGAGCGGTACCTCCGACTCCTCGCCGTCATCAACGGATGGCAGGCTCCGGAGAGCCTGACGCCGGTCCTCGACTGGTTCGACCGAGCCCTGCGCGCCCGGACACCCGCCTAGGACGCCCCGTCACCACTGGTACGGAAGGTACTTCCCGTCCATCGTGATGACCACGCGGTCACCGGCCGGGTCCGGTACGCGCTGGACGTCGAGGCGGAAGTTGATGGCGCTCATGATGCCGTCGCCGCACTGCTCGTGGATCAGTTCCTTGATGGTCGGACCGTAGACCTGGACGACCTCGTACAGTCGGTAGATCGTCGGGTCGACCGGCACGGCGGCGTCCAACGCCCCGCGCGAAGGCTGGAGTTGGAAGGCGAGAGCGGCATCGTCCCCGAGTTCGAGGAGCGCCGCCGCGGTGGCCGCCTCGTCCTTCCCCATCGGGTGCTGGCCGAGGAGCGCGGCCGTGGTCCAGGCGAGCGGTTTGCCCACCGCGTCGGCGAGTTGGGCCCAGGTGATCCCGGTCGTCACCTTGGCCCGGCGGACGGCCTCGGCGGCTTCGTGCTTGCTGAGCATGTGCATCTCCATTCCCGGACTGCGGCCTGGTAGCACGCGGCCACAGCATAGGAGAGGCACGACAGGAGGGGTACGGCCCGTCTCCGCGACATGGCTGCTCACGGTGGTGGTTCACCGGGGCGGACGCGGAGACTCACGAACGGACCGTTCAGGACAGGGACTTGCGCGCCTTGCGGAGCGCGTAGAGCTGGAGATCGGCGAATCCCAGCACCGCCACCGCCTGGACCACGATCAGCGCCGTGCCCAGCCCGGTCGGGTCGAGCCACCCGGCGGCGGCCGTCACCACGCTGAGCGCGAACCACGCCAGGTTGCTGCCGATCACCGTCCACACCGCCGTACGGCGCGGCGCCCGCGCGGAGCCGATCCAGGCCACGAAGACCGCGTAGAGGACCAGGAACGCACCGATCCCGGCGAGGAACGCGACCGGCAGCCCCAGCACCGAGTCCAGCGCGGCGCAGCCGATCAGCGCGGCGGCCCCCACGGCGCCGGTGGCGACGGCGTCGAGCCGCAGCGCCAGGCGCAACAGACCGGTATCGCCGCGTACGACGGTGGAATCGGTGGACGGGGCCGTCAGCGACGGGGCGCGGGCACCGAACGAATCCGACGAACTCATGGGTTCCTCCTCGGGGAAGCGGCTTGACTCCCCTGATGGTTCTCGAAGACGCCGTCCTGGTCGATTACCCGTCAGGTAATGGGCGGCGGGGAGTCCGGCGCAGGACCCGGCAGAAGATCCGGCAGGGAGTCGAGGAACGCGCCGAGCACCGCGTCGAACTCCGCCCGCCGCTCCAGGTTGGGCAGATGCCCGGCACCCTCGATCACCGCGAGCGTCGCGCCGGGTATCCCCTCGCTCATCACCCGCGCGTCGGCGACCGGCGTGTAGACGTCCTCGCTGCCGACCACGACGAGCGCCGGCACCGCCACCCGCCCCAACATGCCGACGTAGTCGGGCCGTTCGGCCCGGCCCCGCAGCGCCGCCGCCGCGCCCTCGGGCGGCGCGCCGCGCATCATGTCCCGTACGTGCCCGGCCACCGCCGGCAGGGCCTCGACGTTGTGCGGCGCCACCATCTTCGTCAGCACCTCGTCCGCGTACGGCCCCATGCCTTCCCGCAGCAGCCGGTCGGCCATCGCGTTGCGTGCCAGCTTGCCGGGCTCCGTCTCGGCGGCGGCGAAGGTGTCGGCCAGCACCAGAGCCCGGACCCGTTCGGGGAAGAGCCGGTAGAACTCCAGGACGATCTGACCACCCATGGAGAGCCCGGCCAGCACGACGCGGTCGACGCCCAGCCGGTCGAGCAGCGCCGCGAGGTCCCAGGCGAAGGTGGTGAGTGTCGTCCTGCCGGGGACGACGGTGCTCCCGCCGTAGCCGCGCAGATCGGCGGCGATCACCCGCCGCCCGGGGCCGGCGAACGTCTCGATCTGGGGCCCCCACATGGAGCGGTCGAACGGGTGGCCGTGGACGAGAACCAGAACGTCACCGTCGCCCCTGGCCTCGTCGCCCCCGGCCTCGCCCCCGCCCGCGTCGTCGTAGGCCAGGGTGATGTCGTACAGCGTCGTGGTGCTCATGCCCGCGTCCCTCGTCCCTCGTCGGTGCTTGAATCCATGCCGTCCCGCTTGCCTTCTCGATGCTATGTGGTGCAATATCTCGATGCAATGCTGAAATTGCCCTCGGTGCAATTATGGTGTTGATGGTAAGCAATGCGCCGCCGGGAGCGGCGCGGGAGGGAGTGCCATGGAGGACTACCGCCTGATCGCCGACCAGCTCGCGGCCGACATCCGGGCCGGGCGCCTGAGCCCGGGGGAGCGGCTGCCACCGCAGCGGCCGTTCGCCCGGAGCCGTAACATCGCCAACTCCACAGCCGCCAGGGTCTACGGCGAACTGATCCGGCGCGGGCTGGCCGTCGGCGAGGTGGGCCGGGGGACCTTCGTACGCGCCGCGCCGCCCGGACCGCAGCCGACACTCACCGAGCCCAGCGAGGCCAGGGTCGACCTGGAGGTCAACTTCCCCGTCCTGCCGGAACAGGCCGAGCTGCTCGCCGCCGGTATGGCGCGGCTGCAACGCCCCGATGTACTGGCGGAGAGCCTTCAACCCCTCGGCGGATCCGGGTCGCCCGCCGCCCGCGAGGCCGCCGCGTCCCTCCTCGCCCGCGCCGGCTGGACCCCGGAACCGGAGCGGATCCTCTTCGCGGGCAACGGCCGCCAGGCGATCGCGGCGGCTCTCGCGGCCTGTGTCCCGGCCGGGGAACGGCTCGGTGTCGAGGAGTTCACCTACCCCGTCGTCAAAGGCATCGCCGCCCACCTCGGGATCACCCTCGTCCCGCTCGCCATGGACGAGCACGGACTGCTGCCGGAAGCCCTGGCCGACGCCCCGCCACTGCGGGCCGTCTATCTGCAGCCGACGCTCCACAACCCGCTGGGCATGACGATCCCGCCGGCCCGCCGGGCCCAACTCGTCGAAACAGCAAGGGCGTTGGACCTGTACCTCATCGAGGACGCCATCTACGGATTCCTCCGCGACGACGTGCCACCGCTCGCGACCCTCGCCCCCGAACGCACGATCGTCCTGGACAGCATGTCCAAGCGGCTCGCGCCCGGCCTGACCCTGGGGTACGCCGTGGCGCCGCCCGGCTTCGAGCAGCGCCTGGCCTCGGCCCTGCGCTCGGGAGCCTGGGCGACATCCCGGTTCGCCCTCGACGCCGCGACCGGATGGACGACCGACGGCACCGCCGACGCGATCGGCCGGGCCAAGCGCGCCGACGCGGCGGAGCGCCAGCGCGTCAGGGCCGAGAGCCTGGCCGGCTTCACCGTGCACGCCGACCCCCGCGGCTACCACTGCTGGTGGGAGCTGCCCGACCACTGGCGGGCCGAGACGTTCGTCGCCGCGGCCGCCCGCCTCGGCATCGCCATCGCGCCCGGCGCCGCGTTCACCGTCGGCACCGGCCGCGCGCCCAACGCCGTCCGCCTCGCCCTGGGCACCCCCTCCCACCGCACGCTCTCCGACGCCCTGGACCTCCTCGCCACCCTGGCGCGCGGCACACCGGAGGACGCCGCGCCGGAATGACCGCGGGCTCGGCACCGATCCCGTACGGGCCAACCCCACGGGCGACCCGCCCGGAACACGGCTGGAATGGGCGGGTGACCGCACCTCCCGACGACTGCCTCGCGCACAACGACTGGATCTGCGGCGCCTACCTCACCAGCCGCCGGCACATCCTCTGGGACGCGGTCCTCCAGCATCTCCAGCTCACCGTGGTCTCCGTCCTCATCGGGCTCGCCCTCGCCGTACCGCTCGCCCTCGCGGCCCGGCGGTGGCGCTGGGCATCGGGACCGGTGCTCGGCATCACCACCGTGCTCTACACGATCCCGTCGCTCGCGATGTTCTCGCTGCTGCTGCCGGTGTACGGGCTGTCCGCCTCGCTCGTCGTCGCCGGCCTCGTCCTCTACTCGCTCACCCTGCTCGTACGGAACATCCTGGCCGGGCTGCGCGCCGTCCCCGAGGAGACCCGGCAAGCTGCGCGCGGCATGGGGTACGGGCCGGTCAGACTGCTCCTGACCGTCGAGCTGCCGCTGGCGCTGCCCGCCTCGATGGCGGGCCTGCGCATCGCCACCGTCTCGGCGGTCTCCCTCGTCACCATCGGCGCGATCGTCGGGTACGGCGGGCTCGGCAATCTCATCTACGCCGGGATGAACACCTTCTTCAAGGCGCAGGTCCTCACCGCGTCCGTCCTCTGCGTGATCATCGCGATCCTCGCCGACCTGCTGCTCCTCGCGGTCCAGCGGGCACTCACTCCCTGGGCGAGGAAGCCGAGGAGGCGGAGCGCGTGAACACCCTCTCCGACGCCTGGTCCTGGCTCACCAGCGGCTCCCACTGGTCCGGCTCCGACGGCATCTGGAACCGGCTCGGCGAACACCTCTTCCTCACCGTCGTCTGTCTGCTCATCAGCTGCGCCGTCGCGCTGCCCGTCGCACTCGTCCTCGGCCACCTCGGCAAGGGCGGCGCGCTGGCCGTCAACATCTCCAACGTCGGCCGGGCCGTCCCCACGTTCGCCGTCCTGGTCCTGCTGCTCCTCACCCCGATCGGACAGTACGGCGACTGGCCGACGATCATCGCGCTCGTCCTCTTCGCGATCCCGCCGCTGCTCACCAACGCCTACGTCGGGATGCGGGGCGTGGACGCCGATGTCGTACGGGCCGCCCGGGGCATGGGTATGACCGGCCGTCAGCTGCTGGTCCGGGTCGAACTGCCCCTGGCGGCACCGCTGATCCTCACCGGCGTACGGATCGCCGCCGTCCAGCTCGTGGCCACGGCGACGATCGCCGCGCTGGTGGGAGGCGGCGGGCTCGGCAGGATCATCACCGCGGGGTTCAACCTGGCGTCCACGCCGATGGTCGTCGCGGGCGCCGTGCTCGTGGCGGTGTTCGCGCTCCTGGTCGAAGCGGTCTTCGAGGTGGCGCAGCGGCTCGCCCCGCGGTGGGTGAGAGGCGGCACCGGATGAGCCCGCGCCGTACGGTCCGCACGTCTCTCGCCGCCGCCGTACTCCTCACGCTGACCACCGTGGCCTGCGACACGGGGCCCTCCCTGGAGAACCAGGGCACGGTCACCGCCTCGCCCGGCGACAGCAAGGACCTGACCATCGGCTCGGCCGGCTTCACCGAGAGCGACCTGCTGGCCCAGATGTACGCGCTCCTCCTCGGCCGGGCCGGTTACCGCACCAAGATCCTCTCCGTCACCAACCGCGAGCTGTACGAACCCGCCCTGGAGAGCGGCCAGATCGACGTCGTGCCGGAGTACGCCGCCACCTTCGCCGACTGGCTGAACGCCAAGGCGAACGGCGCCGACGCCGGGACTGTCGGCTCACCGGACCTGGACGCCACCATGAAGGCGCTGCGCGAACTGGCCGCGAAGCGCGGGCTCGACGTGCTGAACCCGGGCCGCGCCGTCGACCAGAACGCGTACGCCGTCAGCGCCGCGTACGCGAGGAAGCACCGGCTGAAGACGCTCTCCGACCTCGGACGCGCCAAGCTGCCCGTACGGCTGGCGGCAGGCGACGAGTGCGTACAACGCGCCTACTGCGCACCGGGGTTGAAGAAGACGTACGGCATCCGGATCACCGGCATCGACCCCAAGGGCCTGGGCACCACCCCGTCCAAGCGGGCCGTGCAGAACGGGCAGGACCAGATGGTCGTCACCACGACCACCGACGGGACGCTCGCCGAGTTCGGTCTCGTCATCCTCGCCGACGACAAGCACCTCCAGAACGCCGACTACATCGTGCCCGTCGTCAACCGGTCCAGGGCGGGCGCCAAGGGCGTACGGAATGCCCTCAACCGGCTCAACACCGTGCTGACGACCAAGGATCTGGCGTCGATGAACGAACAGGTGGACAGCTGGCGGCGGCTGCCCGAGGACGTCGCCGAGAACTACCTCAAGAGCAAGAGGCTGATCCCCGGCGGGTGATCAACCGTCGCCTGTCGGGCCGTGGTGGCTGCTGATCACCCATCCTCCGTCAGACCGTCAGACCGTCAGACCGTCAGACCGTCAGGCGGCTCGGCAGCCAGCCCAGTTGGGCCTCCTCCTGGTAAGCCTCGCCGCCCTCATGGCCGTTGAACTCGTACACCTCGATCGTCCGGTCCTCGTGCGGATAGGCGTTGAACGCCGCGAACACCGTCGACGGCGGGCAGGTCTGGTCCTCCAGAGCCGCCGAGAACATCGCGGGGGCCCGGCCGCGCGCCGCGAAGTGAACCCCGTCGAAGTAGCTGAGCGTCCGCCGGACCTGCTCGCCCCGGCGGCGGTAGGTGTGGAGATAGCTGCCCACCTCCCGGTACGGATGCCGGTCGGTGAGCGTCGTCGCCCGCGGGAAGTCGCAGAGGAACGGCACGTCGGGTGCGATCGCCACCAGGTCCGGCACCAGTCCGGCCACGGCCAGCGTGATCCCGCCGCCCTGGCTGCGCCCGATCGCGGCCGTACGGGACGCGTCGGCCAGCGGATGGGAGCGGGCCGCCTCCACCGCGCGGACCGCGTCGGTGAAGACCCGGCGGTAGTAGAACTCCCGCGGGTCCTCGATGCCCCGGGTCAGAAAGCCGGGGAACGAGGACGCGCTGCCCACCGGGTCCGGAGTGTCACTGCCGCCCCACCCGGCGCCCTGCCCCCGGGTGTCCATCACGAAGTACGCGAAGCCGGCCGACGGCCAGAGCAGCCGGGAGTGGGGCAGCCCGCGCCCGCCCCCGTAACCGACGAACTCCACCACCACGGGCAGCGGTTCACGGGTCCCCGCCGGCAGGACGAACCAGCCCTTGACCGGGTGGCCGCCGAAGCCCGCGAAGGTCACGTCGTACACCTCCACGGTCGACAGCGCCGTCGCGACGGGCTCGAAGCGGGCGGCCAGCTCGTGGGTGCGGGTCTCGGCGAGCGTCGTCGCCCAGAAGGCGTCGAAATCGGCCGGTTCCACGGACCGGCTGCGGTAGTTCCGAAGCTCGTCGAGGGGGAGATCGAACAGGGCCATGTGCGGGATCACCTCGTGTTCAGCGGGCAGACGATCACACCGTACGGTCCCGGCCGCCGACGAAGAAGAGGCCGGAAGAACTCTTGACCGATGTCTTGACCCCTGCGTTCCGGAGGTCCACAGTACTCGTTAATGCGCATTACTAATACGCATTAACGATCCGGAGGAACACGGTGGAGGAACCCAGGAAGCGGGCCCGGCCGGGCCGGACCCCCGCACCCACGGGCCGTACGTCGCGGCCACGCCAGGCCGAGGTCGCCAGGCTCGCCGGGGTCTCACAGGCCACGGTCTCGCTGGTGCTCGGGGCGCGGAAGCAGGGCGCCACGATCTCCGAGGAGACCCGGCGCAAGGTGCTCGACGCGGTACGCAGCCTCGGCTATGTCCCCGATCCGGCGGCCAGCCGGCTCGCCGCCGCGCGCAACAATCTGCTCGGCGTCTTCAGCTTCACCTCCACCTTCCCGACCGACGTGCAGCACTCGTACTACCCGTTCCTCGTCGGCGTCGAGCAGGAAGCGGCGGCGCGCGGCTACGACCTGGTGCTGTTCACCGGCTCCAGCACGGGCGGCGCGGGGGCCGCCGGACCGCACGCGCTGAACCGGGTACGGCTCGCCGACGGCTGCCTCTTCCTCGGCCGCCACGCGCCCGCCGACGAACTGCTCCGCCTGGTCGCCGACGGCTTCCCCGTGGTCCACCTCGGCCGCCGGGACGAGCTGGAGGGGCTGGCCTGGGTCGGCGCCGACTACGTCAGCGCCAGCAAGGAGGTCGTCAGCCACCTCGCCGGCCTCGGCCACCGGCGGATCGTGCTCGTACGGGAGGACGACGAGGCCCCCGCGTCCACCGACCGTGAGCACGGCTTCCTAAAGGGCCTGGAAGAGGCCGGACTGCCCGGCGGTCCGGCGGCCGTCTTCCGCTCCGCCGACCCGGAGCACGACCTCACCGCCGAGCGGCTGCGCGGCTGGCTCGACGACGGCGTCACCGCGTTCGTCGCCGAGGAGACCGACACCGGCGACGCCTGGCGCGCGCTGCACGGCGCCGCGCACTTCGTCGGCATCGACTGCCCGCGCGACGCCTCCCTCGCGTTGCTCGGCAGCCCGCCGCCGGACCTGTCCGACGGACCGACGCCCACCGGATTCGACATCCCCCGGCCGCAGTTGGGCGCCGCCGCCGTGCGGATGCTCGCCGCGCTCGTGGCGGGGGAGCGGGCCACCGAACCGCTGGTGGCCTGCGCCTTCCGGCCCGGCACCACGGCGGGAGCACCACCCGTCCACCACTGACCGCACCGACCGTCGCACCAAGCGCCGACGCACACAACAAGCCCCGTCGCACCAAGCACCGACGCACACACATCAAGCCCCGACGTACCAGGCGCCGACTCATACACAGCACTTCAGCGCCGACGCACACACAGCACTTCAAGGAGACCCGTGACATCCGCACCCGACATCCTCATCGTGGGCTCCGGGCTCGGCGGCGTCGCCGCCGCCCTCGCCGCCTGCCGGGCCGGACGCACCGTCGTCCTCACCGAGGAGACGGACTGGATCGGCGGCCAGCTCACCTCCCAGGCCGTCCCGCCGGACGAGCACCCGTGGGTCGAGCAGTTCGGCACCACCGCCTCGTACCGCACCCTGCGCGAGTCCATCCGGGACCACTACCGCCGGTGGTACCCGCTGCGCTCCGAGGCCCTGGCCCTCACCGATCTCAACCCGGGCGCGGGCCGCGTCAGCAAGCTCTGCCACGAGCCGCGCGTCGCCCTCGCCGTCCTGGAGGCGATGCTCGCGCCGCACCGCTCCTCGGGCCGGCTCACGCTCCTGACCGAACACCGCCCCGTCGCCGCCGAGACGGGCGACGACGACACCGTGCGGTCCGTCACGCTCACCGACCGTGACGGCAACCGCCGTACGATCAGCGCCCGTTACGTCATCGACGCGACCGAGACCGGCGAACTCCTCGAACTCGCCGGGGTCGAGCACGCGATCGGCGCCGAGGCGCGGAGCGAGTTCGACGAGCCGCACGCCCCCGACGAGGCACAGCCCCTCAACCAGCAGGGCATCACGGTCTGTTTCGCGCTCTCCCACCACGAGGGCGAGGACCACACCATCGACCGGCCGGCCGACTACGATTTCTGGCGCGCCTACCGGCCGGACTTCTGGCCCGGACCGCTCCTCGGCTTCCTCGCGCCCGACCCCCGCACGCTGGAGGCCGTACCACGCACCTTCGTCCCCAACCCGGAACTCGACCCGCTCGACGTCACCGCCGACCAGTCCGCCGACGCGGGCGACAAGGAGCTGTTCGGCTTCCGCCGGATCCTGGCGCGCAAGCTGCACCGGCCCGGCGCGTTCGACTCCGACATCACCCTCGTCAACTGGCCGCTCAACGACTACTGGCTGAAGCCCTTGATCGGCGCCGGCGAGGAGACGTCGGCCGCCGCGCTCGCCGAGGCCCGGCAGTTGTCGCTCTCGGTCCTGTACTGGCTCCAGACCGAGGCGCCGCGCGCCGACGGCGGCAAGGGATTCCCCGGCCTGCGGCTGCGTCCGGACGTCACCGGCACGGCCGACGGGCTCGCGAAGGCGCCGTACGTACGCGAGTCGCGCCGTATCAAGGCCGTCACCACCGTCACCGAGCACGACGTCGCGATCGACATCGTCGGCCCGCACGGCGGTACCCGCTACCGGGACTCCGTCGGCGTCGGCAACTACCGCATCGACCTGCACCCCTCCACCGGCGGCGACAACTACATCGACATCGGCTCGGTGCCCTTCGAGATCCCGCTCGGCGCGCTCGTACCGCGCCGCGTCCGCAATCTGCTGCCCGCCGGAAAGAACATCGGCACCACCCACATCACCAACGGCTGCTACCGGCTCCACCCGGTGGAATGGAACATCGGCGAGGTCGCGGGCGCACTGGCCGCGCACTGCGTCGCCGAGGGCGTCGAACCGCGCCAGGTCCAGGCCGAGGACAAGCGGTTCGACCAATTCGCCCGGCTGCTCGACCGCGAAGGAGTTCAGCGCCACTGGCCCGACGTACGCGGCTACTGAGGACACCCGGCACTCAGGAAACCAAGCACCGCGAACACCAAGCACCGCGATCACCCAGCACCGCGATCACCCAGCACCGCGATCACCCAGCACCACCGAGGCGGTGAACAGCCGGGCGGGAGCAGCTCCACCTGCCCCGCCCGGCCCACCGCCCACGTAACTGCCAACCCTGCACAAGGAGGTGCCCCTACCATGAACACCCACCGCATTCGCGTCGGCATCGACGTGGGCGGAACCTTCACCGACGCCGTGGCCGTAGACGCCACGACCCTGCGACTCCTGGGGCAGGTGAAGGTCCCCACCAGCCACCATCACAAGGACGGCGTCGCCCACGGCATCGTCGAAGCTCTCGACCGTCTGCTGGAGCAGACCGGACACGCCCCGAAGGACGTGGCCTTCCTGGCCCACGGCACCACTCAGGCTACCAATGCCCTGCTGGAGGGCGACGTCGCCACCGTCGGCCTGATCGGCGTCGGCGCCGGTCCGAGCGCCGGATTCACCCGCAGGCTCGCCGCCTTCCGGAAGCTCGAACTCACCCCCGGCAAGCGGCTCCCGCTCGCCTACGCCCATGTCACCGACCCGGACGACGGGCCCGCCGTCCGCGCCGCCGTCGACGCGGTCGTCCAGGAGGGCGCCCAAGTCGTCGTCGCCAGCCAGCCGTTCAGCGTCGACCGCCCCGAGGGCGAGGACACGGTCGTCGCGGTGGCCGGGGAACGCGGTCTGCCGACGACCGCCGCGCACGAGATCACCTCGCTGTACGGGCTCCACAAGCGCACCCGGACCGCCGTCGTGAACGCCGCGATCCTGCCGCGCATGCTCGCCACCGCCGACCTCGTCGACGCCTCCATCACCAAGGCCGGCGTCACCGCGCCCCTCATGGTGATGCGCTGCGACGGCGGCGTGATGTCCCTGGACGAGATGCGCCGCAGACCGCTGCTCACCGTGCTGTCCGGACCGGCGGCGGGCGTCGCCGGCGCCCTCATGCAGGAGCGCGTCAGCGAGGGCCTGTTCCTGGAGACCGGCGGTACGTCGACCGACATCAGCGTCGTACGGCGCGGCAAGGTCGCCGTCCGGCACGCCACCATCCTCGGCAAGACCTCGTACCTGTCGGCGCTCGACGTCAGGACCGTCGGTGTCGGCGGCGGCTCGATGGTCCGCGTCGGCGGCGGCAAGGTCACCGGCGCCGGACCGCGCAGCGCGCACATCGCGGGTCTGCCCTACGCCTGCTTCGCGACCCTGGACGACCTGCGGGACGCGAAGATCACCACGATACGGCCGATGGACGACGACCCCGCCGACTACGCGGTGCTCGACGCCGCCGGCGGACGCTTCGCGATCACCATGACCTGCGCGGCCAACGCGCTGGGCCGGGTCCCCGAAGGGGACTTCGCGCACTGCGACCCGGCCGTGGCCAAGGCCGCCATCGCGCCCCTGGCCGCCACGCTCGGCACGGACGTTCCCACCGCGGCGGCCCGCGTGCTCGACGCCGGCACCGACCAGGTGAAGACCGTGGTCGACGCGATGATCCGCGACTACCGGCTCGACAAGGACACCGCCGTGCTCGTCGGCGGCGGCGGAGGCGCGGCCTCCGTCACCCCGCACCTCGCGGCCGTCTCGGGCCAGGAGGGCCGGATCGCCCGCCACAACGAGGTCATCAGCCCCATCGGCGTCGCCCTCGCCCTCATCCGCGAGCAGGTCGAACGCATCATCCCCGGCGCCGGCCAGGAACAGATCCTCGCCGTAAGGGCCGAGGCCGAGGCCGCCGTCGTCGCCCAGGGGGCGGCCGCCGACGGCGTCGAGGTGGAGGTCACCGTCGACCCGCAGACCAGCACCGTGCGGGCCGTCGCGACCGGCGCCACCGAGCTGCGTACCCAGGACCGCGCCCACCGGGCCGACGAGGCCGACCGGCTGCGCGCCGCCGCCGACAGCCTCAAGACCGACCCGGCGGCGGTGCGCGTCCTCGCGGGCACCCCCGCGCACACCGTGTACGGCACCGACGTCCGCCGCCGGTTCCGGGCCGACCGCCACCCGGTGCGCGTCGTGGACGCCGACGGCGTCGTACGGCTCCACGCGCCGGACGCCCGCGTCGAGTCCACCACCGTCGGCCGCGCGCCCGAGGTCCTCGCCGGGCTGGTGAAGGAGGCCACGTCGTACGGCGACGGCGGCGTCCGCGCCCCCGCCCTGCGGCTCCTCATCGGCTCCCGGATCGCCGACCTCTCCGGCGTACTCGATCCGGGGCCGCTGCTGGCGCTCGCCCGCAGCGAACTGCGCGCACGCGCCGCCGACGAACCGGTCGTCGCCGTCCTGGAGGTGCGCTCATGAGCGCCGCCGCCCTGCTCGACCGTGCCGCGCTCGCGGCGATCGAAGCACTTGAGGCGACCGACGACATCGAGTTCGGCGTACGGCTGCTCGCCAACACCCCCACGCACGAGAACCGCGACCCGGCCCTCCTGCGTCAATGGGCGGCCGCCGCCGACGAGTTCGGCGCCGCGCTCGCGCCCGTCGCGTGCACGGCCCGTGTCGTGGAGAGCGGCGACGGCCTGGAGAGGGGTCTCCTGGCCCGCTACACCTCCCGGCCGGTGCCGACCGTCGAGCTGTTCACCGACACCCTGGCCCTCGCCGAGGAACTGATCGACCGGCTCGGCTGGCGCCACTGGTATCCGGCCGGATCCGTACGGGCGGCGGCGATCGCCCACGAGGCCGTGCACGAACAGCTCCACCACGGACCGGAGAAGACGGCCCTGAAGCGGTCCCTGAACCATGTCGTGCTGCGCGCGGGACGCCACCGTCTGTACGGCCATGTCGCGGGCGCCGACGAGATCGCCGCCCACGCCTACGCCCGCACCGTCCGCGGTCTCGGCCGCAGCCCGCTCCTGCTGACGGCCGCCCTGGCCACCGCGGCGGAACCGAAGCACGGATCCCCGCAGGGGTCCCCGCACGGAAGAAAGAAGTAACGCCATGGGCGTCGTCATCCTTCTTGTCATGGCGGCCGGTGTCGCCGCGATGCTCACCCGCAAGCTCCCCACCGCCTTCGCCCTCGTCATCCTGGGCGTCGTCATCGCCTTCCTCGCGGGCGCCCCGCTGACCGGCGAGAACAGCGTCCTGGACACGGTCGTCCAGGAGGGCGCACCCGCCCTCGCCGCCACGATGATCGCGATCCTGTTCGGCTCCTGGCTCGGCAAGCTGCTCGACGAGACCGGTATCGCGGGCACCCTCGTCCGCAAGATCGTCGAATTCGGCGGCGACCGCCCGGTCGTGGTCGCGCTCGGTGTCCTCGCCGTCTCGACCGTCGTCGGTACGGTCACGGGCTCGGCGCCCGCCGCGATGCTCGCCGGCATCATTGGCATCCCCGCCATGATCGCCGTCGGTATCCCGAAGGTCACCGCCGCCGGCACGATCCTGATGGGCATCGCGGCCGGTATGCCGTTCGAGCTGCCCATCTGGCAGTTCTTCTCCACCGCGCTGGAGCTGCCCGTCGACACCGTGCGCGGCTTCATGATCAAGCTGTTCCCGTTCGCGCTGGCCGCCGCCGTCCTCTTCGTCCTCATCGAGACGCGACGACGCGGCGTCGAGCACGCCTGGTCGCTCAAGTCCGCCTCGGCGAAGCCCACTTCGCGTCGCAAGCAGCTCGGCGACGCCCCGTGGTACGCGCTGCTCACCCCGCTCGTACCGCTGATCCTCGCCCTCGGCCTCGACATCGCGATCCTGCCGTCGATGCTGGCCGGTGTCCTGTACGCGCTGGTCACCACCACGCGGCCGGCCGAGATGAGCAAGCGGCTGCTGCGCACCCTGTACGGCGGCTTCGAGGTCGCGGCGGCGCCGATCGTACTGTTCATCGCGATCGGCATCCTGCTCGCCGCGGTGAAGCTGCCCGGCGCCGTGGAGGCGCTGGAGCCGCTGGTGAAGGCCGTCAGCCCGCAGAACCCGGTGCTGTTCGTCGTGGTCTTCACCCTGCTCGTACCGCTCTGCCTCTACCGGGGACCGCTGAACGTCTTCGGCCTCGGCGCGGGCATCGCCGGTGTCCTCATCGCCGCCGGCATCTACCCGGCCGTCGCGGTGCTGGGTCTCGCCACCTCGTACAACCAGGTCTTCGGTGTGTCGGACCCGACCAGCACCCAGACCGTGTGGAGCGCCCAGTACGCGGGGGTCACACCGCAGCAGGTGATGCTGCGGACCCTGCCGTACGTCTGGGCGGTCGCCCTCGGCGGCTTCTGCGTCACCGCCGCCACCTATCTGTGATCCCGCACTTCTGTGATCTCTCAACTCCCGGGACGGAGAACGACATGACACAGCAAGACACGCACGGCACCCACGACGGGCCGCGGAACCCCGGCCGTCGGATATTCCTGCGCGCCGCGGCCGCGACCGCCGCGGTGACCTCCGGTGTGATAACCACCGGCGCGGCGGCGACCGGCGCCGCCGCAGCTCCCACCGCCGCGACCGCCGCGACCCCCGCCGTCGCCGCGGCGCCCGGAGGATTCCCCGACTACCGGTACCTCAAGACGCTCCTGACGCCCTCTCAGCTCAAGTACAACCCCACCGGCGAGATCATCTTCCCGTGCATCCGGGGCGTCTACGACAAGCTGGCCAATCCGCTGGGCCGCTACTACCTCTACTACGGCCCGCACGACGCGCCCGGCGGTATCTGCCTGGCCTACGGCGACTCGCTGGAAGGGCCGTTCACCGAGTACACCGCCAACCCGATCGTCTCCAACAACTGGCAGCCCCACTACAAGGTCAGCCACGTCGCCTCGCCGCACGTCATCTGGCGCGCGGACCTCAAGGAGCTGTGGCTCTACTTCCACGGCGAGAACGGCACCACCCGCCTCGCCCGCTCCAAGGACGGCATCACCTTCACGTACGACAAGGTGGTGCTCACCACCGCGATGATGCCCGCGGGCAGCAACGAGACCTCGTACGCCCGTGTCTTCCCGCACGAACTGCCCTCGCGCGGCGCGCACTACGTGATGCTCTTCATGCTCAACAACCAGTCCAACCACCGCGCCATCGCGTGGGGTTGGTCGAGCGACGGCCGCAACTGGACCTTCGACCAGACGCCGCTCGTCCGCCACTCCGACGTCGGCGCGAACAACGTCGGCGGTCCGCACCTGCTGAGCCGGAACGGCAGCACGTACGTCGTCTACAACACCGACAAGGAGCACGGCGGCAATCTGCTGATCACCGAGGTCGGCAACGACTTCAGCCGCCGCAACCACCTCGGTCTCTTCTACGACTCGGCCAACAGCGCGCCGGACAACGGCCGCAGCGCCGCGCCGAGCTTCGGGACCGACCAGGGAGTGCCGTACATGGTCTACGAGGCGGGTGAACGCCTCCAGGGTTCGATCGCGGTCGCGCGAGGCTGACCGGCCGACGCCGGGC
>NZ_JBHUZM010000046.1:0-50631 GCF_042667665.1 Streptomyces sp. NPDC057307
CCGCTACGACAAACGCCCCGACCGCTACCTCGCCGCCATCACCCTCGCCAGCACCCTCATCTGGCTCGACCAATGATCGACAAGACACCCCCTAGTCCTCAAGGGCCGGCTCACGGTAGGAAACGCATCTCCGGAAAGCGCGCCGATGGACCGGCCAGCAGGCGGCCGCCGCGGTGACCCAGGTGTCTGTCGAAGAACGCCCGCACGTACGGCCGCTGGACGGCGATGGACCGTCCGCCGTCGATGCTACCGATCAACGGCTCGCTGTCCTCCGCTGGAGTTCCGCTCTGAGGCAGCAGGATCTGGAAGTCGGTGAAGGACAGATGCCCGGCGTTCTTCAGCTGGATCCAGTATCGCGGGCCGCGCAGCCGGGTCCACATCTGATCCCAGGTCTGGTCGGCGTCGTCGGGGCTCTGGTAGTCGGCGCCCATCATCAGGAACGGCCGGTCCAGGCCGGCGGTGAGCACCCGGCCGAAGAAGGTGCCGTCCAGGTTGAGCCCGGCCCGCACCCGCCGGTCCACCAGCATCGTCTCGGCCGAGGCGGCACCGCCGAGGGACGCGCCGAACATCCCGACCCGGGACAGGTCGAGGGCCTTCGCGAGTCCCCGCGGCAGCGCCTGGCCCGATGCGTCGGGGTTGTGCCCGCGGCTGATCGCGGTCAGCTTGTCGAGGACGAAGCGGGTGTCGGCCACCCGGACGTCGAGCACCTTGCCCAGCGACGACTCCTCATCGTCGGGGCCGGCCGGCGGCGGGATCGAGTGGGTCGCGATCCGCCCGTCCGGGAACTCGACGAACTGCGCGTCGTGCGTGTGGTCGATCGTCACGACGACGAAGCCGTGGCTGGCCAGGTCCTCGACGAGCGCCGTGCTCCCGGTGCGCTCCCCGCCGAAGCCGGGTGAGTACATCACGACCGGCCGGCGGCCCAAGGCGGCTGGCGCGCCAGTGTGCCCGTGCGTGACCGGCAGCACGAAGCCACTCCCCGGCGGGTTGATGCGGGCCGCCACGCCCGGCGACACCCAATCCGCCCGCGGATGGCCGTGGACGCCGCGCGCCGGATACCAGATCTGCACCATCAGCTCGCGAACCTTCTCGGCCGGCACCCACGGATCGGGCCGGGACCGGTCGACGAGATGCAGCGAGACGGTGCCGATCCGCTCCGGCCCGGTCGGCCGCGGCAACGTCAGCCGGATGTCGGCCCCGGCGGCCATCCGGGACGGCAGGACAGGCTGCGGTTCAGCCGCGGCGGGCGAGCCGGCCAGCAGCATGGCGGCGGAGGCGAGAACTGCGACGAGTGTCTTCAAGGATCGACTCTCCGGGGTTGAGGAAGATCGGTACAGCGGTCAGCGATAGGCGATCTTGTGCGCTCATGACCGTGAGGCTTGGCGCGAGCCGGCGGCGAGGGTGCAGCAGGCGGCAATGGGCTGCCAGGACCGGTGTGCACAACCGGCGGCGCTCGCCGACGTGCCGGACAGACTGGCCGTCGACGCCTTCTTCGCCGGGACACTTCAGTGTGAGGCGGCCTCGCGGATGACGGCGACGGCCGCGGGGGCGTCCGGCACCGTGATGGTCACCGTACGGCCGGAGTTCAGCGTCAGGCGCAGGGCCGGCCCGGAGCGGAGCGTGCAGCACGTCCGGCGCGGGGTCCACCAGAAGCCGTACGCGACGGACCACGCCGACAGGTCGATGACCTCGGCGTGGGCGATCTGCGCGAGCCGGTACCTGCAGCGCGGCAGGCCGAGCACACCGAACCGGACTGTTACGCCGTGGGGGCCCGCGGCGGTCCGGACGCTGGCGGAGGTCAGCACCTCGAGCAGCACACCGGTGCCGATGACCAGCAGCAGGATCAGGAGATCGCCGTGGTCGCTCGCCGATAGGTTGCTCACGGCCAGCAGCAGCCCGACCAGGGCGACGCTCAGCACCACCATGGGCCAGTTCGTGGCCCGTCCCGTGTAGACCGAGTGCCGGCCGGGGCCGGCGAATGCGGATGTCGTCATCAGGCTCTGTCCTCTCCCTAAATCTTCTCAGTCGCGCCAAGACGCTCGGCGAGCCGTCCTGTGGGTCACATCAGTCGCTCGATGAGGCGGACCAGGTCGCTCTGGCCGAGGCCGTACCGGCGTGCCTCGGCCACCAGGGCCTGGGCGGCGTCGAGCACAGACGACGGCTCGGGCACCGCGGACGCCACCCGCGCACCGCGGCCCCGCCGGAATTCGAGCAGGCCCTCGTCGCGGAGCTGCCGGTAGGCGGCCAGCACGGTGTTGCGGTCGACCTCCAGCGCCTCGGCCAGCTCGGCCGCCGGGGGCAACTGCTCGCCGACGGCCAGATCGCCCGCGGCCACGCCCTGGCGGACGCAGCGGGCGACCTGGTGCGGGAGCAGCTCCCGCGACATGTGATCGATTACCCACCTCATAGTGCTAGCATTATCAGCACTATTCCGAGTTGGAGTCAATACCGGGCCACTGTGGGGATGCTGGTGCGGTCAAGGTGGTCGAGGTGGTCGAGGCGTCGGGATGTTCGGGTCCGGGAGTAGGTCGGCGAGGGCTGTCTGTATGGGGACGCGGTTGACGCCGTGGGCTTCCTCCTGGACGGGGCCACCGTCGTCGAGGTTCTTGAGCCCCGACGCCCCGGTCCGCTACATCACGCTCCCCCCGTCCATCCGCCCCGTACCCGACGACGACCAGGGGGCCTGCGACACCGCCGGCCGCATCTACCGCCACCAGTGGTTCGTACGGCCGAACCGCCGCACCTACCCCGGCCACGACGACCCGACGGGCAACTCCCGCAAGTGGGTCGGCCCTTACCTCGTCACCCCCGAAGGATGCGAGGACGCCCCGATCCTGGGCAGGGAACGCGTCGTCAGCGTCCTGCGCCGCTGAAGGCCCGCCACCAAGGGCGGGCACCCTGCTGGTTCAGGCTGCCTGCCCGAGGACGGCGGCGGTCAGGTCCTGGTCGCGGAGCCGGGTGAAGTCGACGTCGAGCTTCGGGTTATTGCCCGAGGGCGGACCGAAGCGGCGCCACCACTCCAACCAGTACGCGGTACGGGCCACGATCCCCATCAGCGTGCGCTCCGGCATCCGGACCTTGACTTCCTGCCCCAGCCGCCTCGCCGAGGGCCGCCGCGCTCGGGAAGCGCCGGCGTTCGGCACGCGGAGGCCGGGCCGTGGCGTTCCCACTCTTCTGTACGGCTCGTCGCCCGAGGCTCCTCAGTCAGGCCAAGTGGCCCGTGCGGAAGGCGGGTTCACGTACCAAGCGAATCGCCGGCGCCCATGTGCCGACCGGTCGGAACCCGGACCGCCCACCCCGGACTACAGGCCACCGGCGGGCAGTTGCAGGCCCTCGCCGCCGTCGGGCTGCTCGTGTTCGTGTTCGCCCCGGGCGGTCTCCAACAGGCGCCGCCAGGACGTGACGGTCGGCCTCCGCCGCAGCAGTGCCCGGCGCTCGCGCTCGGTCATGCCGCCCCAGACACCGAATTCCTCCCGGTTGTCGAGGGCATGGGCCAGGCACTCCGTGCGTACCGGACAGCCAAGACACACGGACTTCGCCTTGTTCTGCTCCTGACCCTGTACGAACAGGGTGTCCGGATCGACGGCCCGGCAGGCACCCCGTCCGCCCCACTCCGACTGTGCGTTCATCGCGCCCCCTTCCCCTGGAAGGTCAGACGCTACAAAACGCTTTACCGTTCCGACAGATGGCAGTTCGCTGATCACCCCTTCGGGTGACTGTTCGCACAGCGACGGCAAACATCGGAACGCGTCATTCGCCCAGTTCGTCCAGCAGCCGGCGGATCCGCCGCTGGATCTCGTCGCGGATCGGTCGCACGGCGTCGACGCCCTGGCCTGCCGGGTCTTCGAGCTGCCAGTCGAGGTACCGCTTGCCGGGGAAGACGGGGCAGCTGTCGCCGCAGCCCATGGTGATCACCACGTCGGACGCCCGCACCGCGTCCACGGTGAGGATCTTCGGGGTCTCGGCGGTGAGGTCGATACCCTCCTCGGCCATCGCCGCGACGACGGCCGGGTTCACCGTCCCGGCGGGGGCGGATCCGGCGGAGCGGACCTCGACCCGGTCGCCGGCGAGGTGGCTGAGGAAGGCGGCGGCCATCTGGGACCGGCCCGCGTTGTGGACGCATACGAACAGTACGGACGGCCTGGTCTCAGACACGGGCGGGGCCCTCCTCGGGGGTGACCGACTCGGCGGTGATCGGCTCGGGTGTGAGCGATTCGGCGGTGATGGGCTCGGCGGGCGCCGCAGCCGGTCGGGGGAAGAACCGGCGGGCGGCCAGGGCGACATGGACCAGTCCGATCAGCACCGGCACTTCGATGAGCGGTCCCACGACTCCGGCCAGCGCCTGCCCGGAGGTCGCGCCGAAGGTGGCGATCGCGACGGCGATGGCGAGTTCGAAGTTGTTGCCCGCGGCGGTGAACGCCAGCGTCGTCGCCTTCGGATGGTCGAGTCCGACAGCTTTTCCGAGGGCCATCGATCCGGCCCACATGACGGCGAAGTACACCAGGAGCGGCAGCGCGATCCTCGCGACATCCAGCGGCTTCGAGGTGATGGCCTCGCCCTGGAGGGCGAACAGGACGACGATGGTGAACAGCAGTCCGTACAGGGCGAACGGGCCGATACGGGGGATGAGCCGGTCCTCGTACCAGGCCCGGCTCTTGGCCTTCTCGCCGATCCGGCGGGTCAGGAACCCGGCCAGCAGCGGGATCCCGAGGAAGATCAGGACGGAGCGGGAGATCTCCCACACGGACACGTCGAGCGCGGTCCGCGCAAGGCCCAGCCAGCCTGGCAGTACGGAGAGATAGAACCAGCCGAGCAGACTGAACGCGACCACCTGGAAGACGGAGTTGACGGCGACCAGGACGGCCGCCGCCTCGCGGTCCCCGCCGGCGAGGTCGTTCCAGATGATGACCATGGCGATGCACCGGGCGAGACCGACGATGATCAGGCCGGTCCGGTACTCCGGCAGGTCGGGCAGGAAGATCCAGGCGAGGGCGAACATCAGGGCCGGGCCGAGGAGCCAGTTGAGGACCAGGGACGGGATCAGCAGGCGCCGGTCGCGGGCGACCGTGTCGATCCGGTCGTAGCGGACCTTGGCCAGGACGGGATACATCATCACGAGGAGGCCGAGTGCGATCGGCAGCGAGACCCCGGTGACCGTCACCTTCGCCAGCGCGTCACCGAGTCCGGGGACCAGGCGCCCGAGCCCCAGGCCCGCGGCCATGGCGATAAGGATCCACCCGGCGAGGAACCGGTCCAGGAAGGACAGCCGGGCGGACACCGGCCCGTTGGTGGTCCGGCTCATGCCGAGGCCCCGGCGGTGGCGCCGGCCTCAGTGGTCGCGCCGGCCTCAGTGGTCTCGGTGGTCGCGCGCGTCTCCGGCATTTCCGGCATCCCCGGAGTCTGTCGGGCGCCGGGACGGGTGAGGAGTCCGGCGAGCTTGTCGGTCGTCTCGGGCAGCAGCCAGTAGTACACCCATGTCCCGCGGCGTTCGCAGTCGATGAGTCCGGCCTGCCGCAGGAGCTTGAGGTGGTGGGAGATCGTCGGCTGGGACAGGTCGAAGGCGGGGGTGAGGTCGCAGACGCAGATCTCGCCACCGTCCCGCGAGGCGATCATCGACAGCAGCCGCAGCCGGACCGGGTCGCCCAGAGCCTTGAACATCTTCGCCAGCTCGACGGCCCGGTCCTCGGCGAGCGGGGCGGTCAGCAGCGTGGGGCAGCAGGCGTCGGTGGCGTCCTGGCCGAGCACCACAAGCTCTTGTTTCGACATTCTTCAATATTGACAGGCTTCGAATCAGGGCGCAAGGTTGCATCGAAGAACATCGATACAGTCCGTTCCCAGGGGCCTGTCCCAGCCCCTCCGGCAAGGAGTGAGAGTCATGAGCGAGCAGTCCACCGAACTGCGCGAGACCGTCCGTCGGCGTTATGCGGCAGCCGCCGTCCAGGTCGCCGAGGGCGGCACCGCGTGTTGCGGGCCGCAGGCCGTCGAGGTCGACGACAACTTCGGCGGAGCCCTCTACGCGGCCGACGAGCGCGCCGAACTGCCGGCCGATGCCCTGGCCGCTTCCCTCGGCTGCGGCAACCCCACCGCCGTCGCCGACCTCCGCGAGGGCGAGCGGGTCCTGGACCTCGGTTCCGGCGGCGGCATCGACGTCCTCCTCTCCGCCCGTCGAGTGGGCCCGACCGGCAAGGTGTACGGGCTCGACATGACCGAGGAGATGCTCGCCCTCGCCCTGGCGAACCGGCGCGAGGCCGGGGCCGGCAACGTCGAGTTCCTCAAAGGCGCCATCGAGGCGATCCCGCTGCCCGCGAACACGATCGACGTCGTCATCTCCAACTGCGTCATCAACCTGTCCACCGACAAGCCGGCCGTCTTCGCGGAGGCGTTCCGTGTGCTCGCCCCCGGCGGCCGGATCGGAATCTCGGACGTGGTCGCCGAGGACCACCTCGGCGCCGAACAGCGCGCCGAGCGCGGTGACTACGTCGGCTGTATCGCCGGCGCGCTCTCCTTCGCCGAATACCGTGCGGGACTGGAGGCCGCCGGATTCACCGGCATCGAGATCACCCCCACCCATGCCGTCGCCGACGGTGTGAGCTCGGCGATCGTTCGAGCCGCCAAGCCCGCCGGATGATTGACCGGGAGCAGTCGTAACAGTTATGGTTACGTCAAAGCCCGGAGGGAGGGTGCGAAGTGAGCGCCAACAGCAGGCTGACCATCGCGACCCATGCCCTGACCTGGATCGGGCTCTACCAGAGGCGCGGACACGAGGTCGCCACGTCGGAGCAGATAGCGGCGAGCGTCAACACCAACCCGGTGGTGATCAGGCGGCTGCTGGCCGAGCTGCGCGGGGCGGGGCTCGTCGACTCCCGGCGCGGCGCGGGTGCGGGATGGCTGCTCGCGCGCGAACTGGAAGCCATCACCCTGCTCGACGTGTACGACGCGGTGGAGCCCGGTCCGGTCTTCGCGCTGCACCGCTCGGTGCCGGACCCCGAATGTGTGGTGGGGCACGGCATCGGGCCCGCGATGCGGAACGTCTACGACGGGATCGAGAAGTCGCTCCGCGTGGAGCTGGCGCGCACCACGCTGGCGGATGTCCTGCGTGACGTACTGGCCACCGCGGGGTAGGGCGGGCCGCGGTCGTTTCGGGATCTGAGGTCTGAGGCCTGAGATCCGGATCCGCGACCGCGGCCCTTTTCTCGCCCATCAATGTAACAAAAATGGTTACCTCAAGAATTCGGAGCTTCTCATGGGACAGCTGAACGACAAGACCGCCCTGGTGACCGGTGGTTCCACCGGCATCGGACTCGCCATCGCCCGCCGCTTCGCGGCCGAGGGAGCGACCGTCTACCTCACCGGGCGGCGCCAGAAGGAACTGGACGCGGCCGTCGCGGAGGTCGGCGACCGAGGCATCGGCGTACGGAGCGACGTGTCCGAACTCGGCGACCTCGACCGCCTCTTCGCCGAGATCACCGCTCGCAGCGGGCGGCTCGACATCGTCGTCGCCAATGCCGGAGTGGGGACGTACGCCCTTGTCGGCGACATCACCGAGGAGGAGTACGACAGGACGTCGTCGATCAACCTCAAGGGAACGATCTTCACCGTGCAGAAGGCCCTCCCCTTGATGACGGCCGGTGGCTCCATCACCCTGGTCTCCTCCAGCGTCGGGCTGCGCGCGGCTCCCGGACTGGCCGTCTACGCCGCGACGAAGGCCGCCGTCCGCAGCCTGGCCCGCACCTGGGCGGCGGAACTCGCCGGCGGTGGGATCCGGGTCAACGCCCTCACGCCCGGACCGGTCGAGACCCCGGGCGGCGACGGCTTGCGGGCCAGTATTCCCACGAGTGGCGAGCCCGCTCCGGCGACCCCGCTCGGTCGCGTCGGCCGTCCTGACGAGGTCGCCGCCACGGCCCTCTATCTCGCGAGCGACCAGAGTTCCTTCACCACGGGAGCCGAACTCCTCGTCGACGGCGGTGTCACGCAGCTCTAGTGGGGTCGGGGGCGCTTCGGCGACGCCGAGAGCACGGACGAGAGCCCCGGACGGGTGACTCTTCGTGCAAATGTGCCCGTAGTTGTGTGGTCGTGTCCGAATCTATAGTTACGCGCTGTCCGCTATCGCGAGGGAGGCCGCTCATGGCCAGTGCGTTTCAGGAGCGCAAGCTCAAGGGGATGTTCGCCGCGTTGGACGTGGACAGCGACGGCTATCTGCGCGAGGAGGACTTCAGGGCGCTGGTCGCCCGCTGGAGCAGGTTGCCGGGAGTGGGGCCCGGCACGGAGTTGCGTACGCGGGTGGAGACGCTGCTGATGGGCTGGTGGGCGGCGCTGCTGGAGACCGGGGACGCCAATGGGGACGGCGCGGTCGACCTGGGTGAACTGCTCGCGCTCGTCGACAAGTTGCCCACGATGATCGCGGATGTGTCCGCGACCGCCGAGACGGTCTTCGACGCCGTGGACTCCAACGGCGACGGCGTCATATCCCCGGAGGAGCACCGCAGGCTCGTGGAGACCTGGAACGGCCGGCCCGTGGACATGACGGGCGTCTTCGAACTGCTCGATCTGAACGGCGACGGCCACCTGAGCCGCGACGAGTTCGCGATCCTGTGGCGTCAGTTCTGGATCAGCGACGACCCGGCGGAACCGGGCAACCTGCTCTGCGGCCGGTTCGCCGCGTAGGGCCAACCCGGCCCGGGAGCACGTAATCCCGCCGCGGTCCCCGCCCGGGGACCGCGGCGCGTTCGTGTCAGGCGCGGTTGGTCAGATAGCCGCCCATGGAGGTGAAGTACTCCGTCGCGGGCAACTCGCGGCCGTCCTCGGTCCGTACGCGCGTGATGGCCAGGCCGCGGTTGCGGCCGGTGCGCGCGTCGGCTCCGGCGACGATCACCACGCCGTCACCCTCGCGGTAGAAGATCCGGCCGGGCGTACCGCCGTAGCGGCCCTCGGACACCACCGCGGCCAGCACTTCGAGCCGCTTGCCCTTGTGGAAGGTGAAGGCGCTGGGGTACGGCTCCGACTGGGCGCGGACCAGGCGTTCGAGGTCCTCCGCCGGCCAGGACCAGTCGACCCGGATGTCCTCGACGGACCGCTTGTGGAAGAAGGTCGCCTGCGAGCGGTCCTGCTTGGTGAACTCCGTCTGCCCGGCGGCGATGAGGCCGAGCGCGCCGATGGTGACCGGGGCGATGAGGTCGACGGTCTTGTGGAAGAGGTCGGTCGCGGTGTCCGTCGGTCCGACCGGCACCGCCTCCTGCCGGACGATGTCGCCGGCGTCGAGTTCGTCGTCCATCAGGTGCGCGGTGACGCCCACTTCGGGCTCGCCGTTGATCAGCGCCCAGATCAGCGGGGAGAAACCGGCGTACTTCGGCAGCAGCGAGTCGTGCACGTTCAGCGTGCCGTGACGCGGGAGGCCGAAGATCCGCGGGGGGATCCAGGTCCGCCAGTTGTTCGCCACGATGATGTCCGGATCGGACTCCTTGAGCCGTTCGAACAGTTCCTCGTCGTCGGGCCGGTTGCGGATCAGCACCGGGACGCCGTGCTCCTCGGCGAGATCGGCGACGGAGTCGCTCCAGATCTTCTCGTACGCGTGCTCGCTCTTGGGGTGTGTCACGACCAGCACCACGTCGTGCTCGGAGTCCAGAAGGGCTTGCAGGGTGCGATGGCCCCAGGTCTGGTAACCGAACATGACGACCCGCATGGGGTTCCTCCTCAGAGCAGGGATGGACCGACGGAGAGTTAAGCAAGGCTTACCTTAGTTTGCAACTCGCCCATGTGATACCCCAGTCAGCGGGTCCCGGCGGCAGGGGGTCCTATCGACAGCCGCTGGGGATTAGCTTAGGCTCACCTAAGTTCAGGCGGGCTGCTTCGTCGGCGTGCCCGCCCTTCGTACCTTCCCCCCGCACCTGACAGGCGGCTTCCCCCGTATGAATGGGAGTGACATGTCACAGGTTCTTCCTGGCGACGCAGCACCGGTCTACGACCTCATAGGTATCGGCTTCGGGCCGTCCAATGTGGCCATGTCGATCGCGGTCAGCGAGCACAACGCACGCGTCGGCAGGCAGGAGTCCGTCACCGCTCACTTCTTCGAGCAGCAGCCGCGATTCGGCTGGCACCGGGGCATGTTGATCGACGACGCGACCATGCAGGTCTCCTTCCTCAAGGACCTGGTGACGCTCCGGAACCCGACCAGCGAGTTCAGCTTCCTCTGCTACCTGCAGAGCAAGGGCCGGCTGATCGACTTCATCAACCACAAGAACCTCTTCCCGCTGCGGGTCGAGTTCCACGACTACTTCGAGTGGGCCGCGGCCAAGGTCGACGACATGGTCTCGTACGGCCACGAGGTCGTCGGCGTGACGCCGATCGTCCACGACGGAACCGTCGAGTACCTGGACGTGACCGTACGGTCGGGGGAGGGGCTCGTGGTCCACCGGGCCCGCAACCTCGTCATCGGCACCGGACTGCGCCCGCAGATGCCGGCGGGCGTGGAGCGCGGCGACCGCGTCTGGCACAACTCCGAACTGCTGAAGAAGGTCGACGGGTTGGAGGGCACCTCGCCTTCCCGGTTCGTCGTCGTCGGCGCCGGGCAGAGCGCCGCCGAGAACGTCGCCTACCTGCACCGCCGCTTCCCGGAGGCCGAGGTCTGCGCGGTCTTCTCCCGCTACGGCTACAGCCCCGCCGACGACAGCGGCTTCGCCAACCGGATCTTCGACCCCGAGGCGGTCGACCAGTACTTCGCCGCGCCCGACGAGGTCAAGACGCGGCTGATGGACTATCACGGGAACACCAACTACTCCGTGGTGGACATCGACTTGATCGACGACCTGTACCGGCAGAGCTACCAGGAGAAGGTCCTCGGCACCGAGCGGCTGCGCTTCATCAACGTGTCCCGGCTCGTCGACGTCAAGGAGACGCCGGACAAGGCCCGTGCCACGGTGAAGTCACTCGTCACGGGCGAGGAGACCTTCCTGGACGCGGATGTCGTGGTGTTCGCCACCGGTTACAGCCAGGCCGACCCCGTCGGCCTCCTCGGCGATGTCGCCGAGCGCTGCCTCCGCGACGACGAGGGCCGGGTCCGTGTCGAGCGCGACTACCGCATCGCGACGGACGACGACCTGCGCTGCGGCATCTACCTGCAGGGCGGCACGGAGCACACGCACGGCATCACGTCGTCCCTGCTGTCCAACACCGCGATCCGGGTCGGCGAGATCCTGGACTCGCTCCTCGACCGGGGTGCCAAGGCAGCCTCCGGCGAGGCCCGGCAGACCTCGGTGTGAGCCGGGCCCCACGGCCGGGCCTCCGGGGTCTGCCCCCGGGTCTGCCCCCGGGTCCGTCCACGGGTCCGTCCACGGGTCCGTCCACGGGGCGTGGGACGCCCGACCGGCCCTGCCTCCCTCGTAGATCAAAGGGATAACGTACGTCGACATGAGCACGACTGCAGTGGAACGCCCGATACCCAAGGGCACGACGGAAGCCCGCCGGCACCGGGCCCTCGGGCTGGGCGTGCTGGTGGTGATCCTGCTGGTCATGGGCGTCGTCTCGCTGGCCGTCGGCGCCCGCGCGCTGAGTCCCGCCGAGGTGTGGCACGGACTGTTCGCCGCGCCGGAGTCCGACCAGCGGCTCACCGAGATCAGGCTCATCGTGCACACCGTGCGGGTGCCCCGGACGGTGCTCGCGATCGTGGCGGGTATCGCCCTCGGGGTCGGCGGAGCCCTGATCCAGGGGTACACGCGCAACCCGATCGCGGACACCGGGCTGCTCGGGGTGAACGCCGGCGCCTCGTTCGCCGTGGTGACGGCGATCGCCCTGTTCGGGTTCACCGACCCCTTCCAGTACGTCTGGTTCGCCTTCGTGGGAGCGGGCGTCGCCGGTGTCGTCGTGTTCGGTCTGTCGAGCATCGGCCGGGGCGCCGGCAATCCGCTGACGCTCGTACTGGCGGGACAGGGCGTCACGGTCTTCCTCGCGGCGATGACCACGGCGATCTCCCTGTCCGACCAGAAGTCGCTGAACGCGCTGCGGTTCTGGAACTCGGGCTCCGTGGCCGGTGTCGGCTTCGGTGTCATCTGGCCGGTGGCCGCGTTCGTCGCGGTCGGACTGGTGCTGGCGCTGTTCACGCTGCCCGCCCTCAACCTGCTCAACCTCGGTGACGATGTGGCGCGCGGGCTGGGTGTGAACATGGCGCTCACCCGCACCATCGGCATCGTCGCCATCACCCTGCTGGCGGGAGCGGCGACGGCGGCATGCGGCCCCATCGCGTTCCTCGGGCTCATGGTGGCCCATGTGGCCCGGTATCTCACCGGGCCGGACTACCGCTGGCTGGTGCCGTACGCGGGTCTGCTCGGGGCCCTGATCCTGTTGTTCAGTGACATCGTGGGGCGATTGGTGGTGCGGCCGGGCGAGTTGGACTCGGGCGTCGTCGTCGCCCTCCTCGGCGCCCCGTTCTTCGCGGGCCTCGTGTGGCGAGGAAAGTTCAAGAGCGCATGAACAAGACAGACCTGACGCACCAGAGGCGCGACGAGTCCGTGAAGCGACCGGTGGCGCCGGGCGCCCGGCTCGGGGGGCTGTCGTTCGTCTGGCGTCCCTGGATGGTGCTGGTCACACTGCTCCTCACGGGAGCGACCTTCCTGGTGTTCTGTGTCTCCATCGGCGTCGGGGACTTCCCCATCGGACTGCCCCAGGTGGTCGCCACCCTCTTCGGCCGGGGTGAGCAGGTCGACCAGTTCGTGATCATGGACCTGCGGATGCCACGTGCCCTCGCCGGTCTTGTCGTGGGGATCGCGCTGGGGGTGTCCGGGGCGATCACGCAGGCCGTCGCGCGCAATCCGCTGGCCAGCCCCGACATTCTGGGAATCACCTGGGGCGCCGGCGCGGTCGCGGTGTTCCTGGTGACGGTGTCGAGCGGCACCACCGCGGCGGTGGTCAGCTCGGTGGGCCTGTCCGCGGCCGCGCTCGCCGGCGGTCTCGGTACGGGGCTGCTGGTGTACTTCCTGGCCTGGCGGCGCGGGATCGACGGCTTCCGGCTCATCCTGATCGGTATCTCGGTGAGTGCGGTGATGCAGGCGATCACCACCTGGCTGCTGGTCCAGGCCGACATCAGGGACGTCGCGCGGGCCCAGGTGTGGCTGGTCGGCTCGCTGGACAACCGGTCGTGGGACGACGTACGGGTGGCGCTCTGGTGCACGGTCGTCCTCATGGCCGTCGTGGCCGCCGCCGCTTTCCAGTTCAAGCCGCTGCACCTCGGCGACGAGGTCGCCGCCGGCCTGGGCGTCCGCTACTCGATGGTGCGGGCGGTCCTGCTGCTCTGCGCGGTCCTGCTGGCGGCCGTCGCCGTCAGCGCGGCGGGCCCGGTCGCGTTCGTGGCGCTGGTGGCGCCGCAGGTGGCGATGCGTCTGGTCCGCTGCCCGACACCGCCGTTGGTGGCTTCCGGCCTGGTGGGCGCGTTGCTGCTGATCGGCGCGGACCTGATCGCGCGTGCGGCGCTGCCGATCACGCTCCCCGTAGGTGTGGTGACCGCCGCGATCGGCGGGCCCTTCCTCGTCTATCTGCTGGTGAGGGCGAACCTCCGGCAGACGGATAGATGATAAAAAGGTTAGGCAAACCTAATAAGGGGGGCCTGTGGCTGCTCAGTACATCACCGAGATCGAGACCGAGGTCGCGTCCGGCGCCGACGGCGTCGCACGGCTGGCGGCCAGGGGAGTCACGGTCGGGTACGGCGGCCGGACCGTCATCGACGACCTCGACGTGTCGATCCCGCCAGGCGTGATCACCACGATCATCGGCCCCAACGGCTGTGGCAAGTCGACCCTGTTGCGCACCCTTACGCGGCTGCTCAAGCCGACCAGGGGCACGGTCGTGCTCGACGGTGAGGACATCGGCAGGCTCAGGACCCGGGACGTGGCGAAGAAGCTCGGTCTGCTGCCGCAGGCGCCGGTCGCGCCGGAGGGTCTGACGGTGTCCGACCTGGTCGCCAGGGGGCGCCATCCGCACCAGAGTTGGCTGCGGCAGTGGTCGTCGGACGACGCCGACGTCGTGGAGCGCGCGCTCGCCATGACCGGCGTGGCCGATCTGGCCGACCGCCCGGTCGACTCGCTCTCCGGCGGACAGCGTCAGCGCGTCTGGATATCGATGACGCTGGCTCAGGGCACCGATCTGCTGCTGCTGGACGAGCCGACCACCTACCTGGACCTGGCGCACGCGATCGACGTGCTCGACCTGGTGGACGACCTGCACGAGTCGGGGCGCACCGTGGTCATGGTGCTGCACGACCTCAATCTGGCGACGCGTTACAGCGACAACCTCATCGTGATGCGCGAGGGTTCGATCCTGGCGCAGGGGCATCCGCGTGATGTGATCACCGCCGAGTTGCTGCACGAGGCGTTCGGGCTGCGCGCCCAGGTGATCGACGCCCCGGTGGGCGACAGCCCGATCATCGTGCCGCTGGGCCGTACGCACGTCTAGCCCGCCGCAGCTCGCCGGATGCCGCTGTCGCCGTCCGTGCGGTTGCCCCGGTCCAACCCAAGGGTCGGTAAAGGGATTTCACAAGTTAGGCTAGGCTAACCTCACCAACGCAGGTTAAGGTTTGGCTGCCCTAAGACGAGGGTGCAGCGGACAGCGCGAACGCAAGGGACTGACGGATGCTTCTCCATAGAACGACGATCGTGAAGCCATGGCGCCGGCTGGCGGCGACACTGTCCGCCGCGGCGCTCGGTGTCGGCCTCCTCGCGGGATGTGGTTCCGACGACTCGGCGGACACGTCGAGCGACGACGCCCCCGCCGCCGCCTCCGGGGCCTTCCCGGTCACCGTGGAGCACGCGTTCGGATCCACGAAGGTCACCAAGGCCCCGAAGCGGGTCGTCACGGTCGGCTACACCGACGACCAGGCCGTCCTGGCCCTGGGCGTCAAGCCGGTCGGCATGGTCGACCAGTACCCGAACCCGGCGGGCAAGACCCCCGACATCAACACCCAGTGGCCCTGGGTGAAGGACAAGTGGGGCGACGCCCGCCCCGAGGTCATCATGAAGAACGGTGACTCGGGCCCCAACTACGAGAAGATCGCGGCGCTGCGCCCGGACCTGATCATCGCGGTCTACTCCGAGGTCGACCAGGCCGCCTACGACAAGCTCTCCAAGATCGCCCCGACGGTGGGCCGCACCAAGGCGGAGAAGGAGCCCTTCAGCGCTCCCTGGCAGGACAACGCGGGCCAGATCGCCAAGGCGCTCGGCAAGGCGGACGAGGGCGCCGAGCAGATCCAGGGCATCCAGGGCAAGCTCGACGCGGCGAAGAAGGCCAATCCCGAGTTCGCCGACCAGACCGCGGTCGTCATCTCCTGGTACAAGGACTCGATCTCCCCGTTCACCTCGACCGACGTGCGCGGGCAGTTGGTGACCGGCGCCGGATTCAAGTACCAGACCAAGATCGACGAGATCGCGGACGGCGGTTTCTCCACCGAGCTGTCGCCCGAGCGCATCGACCTGATCGACGTCGACCGCATCTTCGTCGTCAACGACAAGGCGGACACCGAGGCGTTGAAGAAGTTCGAGCTGTTCGCCAACCTGCCGGCGGTCAAGAACGGGAAGGTCTCCTACCTGCTGGACAGTGAGGGCCCGGCGGTCGGCGCGGCCATGTCCCAGGGCACCCTGCCGTCCCTGCCGTACGCGATCGACGAACTCGTCAAGTCCGCCAAGTAGAGAAGACGATGGTGATCAGTCCCTCCCGGCCCCGCTCCAGGCCCCGTTCCCGTCATCGACTCGGCCCGGTCTCCGGGTGAGCGCCACCGGCACCCGCCTCGCCCCGGCGGCAAGTCTGCGTACGGCGACCGGAGGCGAGGCCACCCGGTGGGTCGTGGCGCACTGCCGCGAAGCGCCGTGGCTGACGCTCGCCACCGTGCTGACCACGGTAGCCGGGGCGGCGCTCCAGGTGCTGCCGGTGCTGCTGCTGGGACAGGTGGTCGACGGGGTGGTCGAGGGCGAGTCGCGCTCGGTCCTGGTCACCGTCGGCGTACTGATGGGGGCCGCCGCGCTGCTCGGCGCGGCGGCCACCGCCGTGTCGACGTATCTGATCGGACGGCTGGGCGCGGATCTGCTCGCGCAGCTGCGGGAACGCGCCGTCCGGGCGGTGCTGGGGATGCCGAGCGCACGGATCGAACAGGTCGGCCGGGGCGATGTGCTGTCGCGCGTCGGTGACGATGTGGCCGTGCTGTCCAAGGGCATCCGTACGGCCGTCCCCACCGTGTTCTCGGCGGGCGTGCTGGTCTTCATCGCCACCGTCGGCATGTTCGGACTGGACTGGCGGCTCGGTCTGGCGGGCGCCGGCGCTCTGCCCGCGTACGCGCTGGCGCTGCGCTGGTATCTCCCGAGGTCCGCCCCGCTCTACCGGAAGCAGCGGGTGGCCCAGGCCGACCGGGCGCAGGCGCTGATCAGCGGGCTCAACGGGATCGACACCGTACGGGCGTACCGCCTGGAGGAATCCGTCCGCGAGACGGTCACCCGGGAGTCGTGGCGGGTGCGGAATCTCGGCATCGAGGTGTTCCGGTTCTTCGGCCGGTTCGTCGGCAGGGAGAACCGCGCCGAGTTCATCGGTCTCGTCCTGATCCTGCTCGTGGGGTACGCCCTGTTGGAGGCCGATGCCGCCAGCCTGGGCGAGGTGTCGGCGGCCCCGCTGATGTTCCACCGGCTGTTCACCCCGCTGGGCGCGATCATGTTCACCTTCGACGAGGCGCAGAAGTCGGGTGCGAGCCTGACCCGTCTGGTCGGGGTGTTGGGGGAGGACGCGGAGGACCGCCTGGTGGGCGACCGTTCCGTCGCGGCCGCCGAGGTCGCGCCGTACCCCGTGACGGTGGAGGGGCTGACGTTCAGCTATCCCGACACCGACGAACCGGTCCTCAGGGACGTCGACTTGACGATTCCGGCGGGCGGCTCACTGGCCCTGGTGGGCGCGACGGGCGCGGGCAAGTCGACGCTGGCCGCGCTGATCGCCGGTATCGGCACCCCGCAGGCCGGTTCGGTACGTATCGGATCGCACGATCTCGCCGGTCTGGACGAGGCCGGGGCGCGGGCCCTGGTGAGCATCCTCACGCAGGAGACGCATGTGTTCTCCGGCCCGCTCGCCGACGACCTGCGGCTCGCCGCGCCGGACGCGACCGAGGCCCAACTGGCGGACGCGCTGCGCACCGTCGGCGCCCACGAGTGGGTCGACGCGCTGCCCGACGGGCTGAACACCCCGGTCGGTGAGGGCGGTGAGCGACTGGATGTGACCAAGGTCGCCCAGATCGCCCTGGCCCGGCTGGTGTTGGGCCGGTCGCCGGTGGTGGTGCTCGACGAGTCGACCGCGGAGGCGGGCAGCGAGGGCGCCGCCGAGCTGGAACGGGCCGTGCTGGCCGCGTGCGCGGGCCGGACCACGCTGTTCGTGGCGCACCGGCTGACCCAGGCGATGGCGGCGGACCGGATCGCCGTGCTGGACGCGGGGCGTGTGGTCGAGCGGGGGACCCATGACGAGCTGGTGGCTCTGGGGGGCCGTTACGCGCGGTTGTGGCAGGCGTGGCGAGAAGGTAGCTAGGACAGCCTTGATTAGGCGAGCCTAAGTTAGGTTAGGCTAACTTTCATGCCTGGAAGGGATGCTGAGTCTTCGATGTCTTCGACGATGGAACCGAGCGCTCGTCTCGTACTGCTTTCTCCCGCACGTGTGGCCGACGTACGCCGGCGGGCCGGTGACTACTCCGACCGGACCGTCGCCGAAGCCTGCGCCGTCGGGCTGTCGTACTGGGCGACCGGCCGGAGCCCGGAGGGCATCGACCTCGCCCCCGGCACGCTCTTCGCCGACGTCCTGGGATGGGTCGACAACGGCGGTGCGGGGCCCGGCGGTTGGGAGGCCGACGCCGACGGCCAGGGTGCCTGGCGCATCGCCGTCCCCGAAGGCGTCTTCCCGGCCGACGCGCAGCTCGCGCTGGACGACCTGGCCGACTTCCCCGACCGGCCCCTCGGCACCATCGCCCCGTCCGGCGCGGCGGCCAGGCTCGAAGCCCTGGCCGAGTGGAACGACAACACGGCCGACCGGGTCCGCCCGACCATCGTGGAACTGTTCCGCGAGCAGGCGCGGAACAGGCCGGACGCCATCGCCGTCGTCGACGAGCACCGGTCGCTGACCTACCGTCAGGCGGCCGAACAGTCCAGCCAGTTGGCCCACCGGCTGCTCGAACGCGGGCTCACCCCCGAACAGGTCGTCGGTATCTCGCTCGGCCGCTCCGCCGAGATGGTCGTCGGGCTCCTCGCCGTACTCCAGGCCGGCTGCGCCTTCGTACCCCTCGATCCGCAGTGGCCCGCCGCGCGCCGCGCCGTCGTCATCGAGGACGCCCGGGTCGTCCTGCAACTCAACACCTCGGGTGAGCCCGGTCCGGGTGAACCGGAGGCCGAGGCCGTCGACCTCGCCGACTGGCGGTTCGGCTCCCACCCCGTGGACGGGACCGGGATATCCGTCCCCGGCACGGCCCTGGCGTACGTGATCTTCACGTCCGGCTCCACCGGGCGGCCCAAGGGCGCGATGATCCGGCACGAGGCGATCAGCGAACGCCTGCTCTGGCAGGTCGACGAGATCCTCGGCTTCGGCCACGACGACGCGTCGCTGTTCAAGGCCCCGCTGTCCTTCGACATCTCCATCAACGAGATCTTCCTGCCCCTGGTGTCAGGCGGCCGACTGGTCGTCCTGCGCCCCGGCGGCGAACGCGATCCGCACCATCTGCTGAGCGTGATCGCCGAGCAGCGCGTCACGTTCACCTACCTCGTCTCCTCCATGCTGGACGTCCTGCTGGAGATGGCGGGCGACTCCGGGCGCCTCGACAGCCTGCGGCACGTGTGGTGCGGCGGCGAGGTACTGACCCCGGAGCTGTACGAGCGGTACCGCACCAAGCTCGACATCCCGCTCTACCACGGCTACGGCCCGGCCGAGACGACGATCGGTGTCTCGCACGTCATCTACCGGGGCGAGGCGGAACGCCTGTCGACGTCGATCGGCAAGGCCAACCCCAACACCCAGCTCTATGTACTGGACGACGAACTGCGCCCGGTCCCGGTCGGCGTCGGCGGCGAGCTGTACGCCGGCGGGTTCCTCCTCGGACGCGGCTACGTCAACGCGCCCGGCCTGACCGCCTCCCGGTTCGTGGCGAATCCGTTCGCCACGGACGGCTCCCGGCTCTACCGGACCGGCGACCTCGCCCGGTTCGCCCCGGACGGATCGCTGGACTTCCTCGGCCGCGCCGACAACCAGATCAAGATCCGCGGCATGCGGCTGGAGATCGAGGACGTCGAGGCCGGTCTCGCCGAGCACCCCGGCGTACGGCACACCTGCGTCGTCGCGAAGAAGAACGCGGCGGGCGGCACCTATCTGGTGGGATACGTGATCCCGGCCGCCGGGCACGAGGACCTGCGGGCCGACCAGGTCAAGGCGTGGGCCGTCGAGCACATGGTCGAGTACATGGTGCCCGCCCACACCGTCGTGATGAAGGAGTTCCCGCTCACCGCGAACGGCAAGCTCGACCGGGCCGCGCTCCCGGAGCCCGCGATCGGGGCGGGCCCGGTCCTCCCGCCCACCACCGAGAACGAGCGCGTCGTGTGCGCCGTGGTCGCGGCCGTGCTGCGGCTGGACGAGGTCGGTGTCAACCAGGACTTCCTCCAGCTCGGCGGCGACAGCATTCTGGCGATCTCGCTGCTGAGCGCGTTGCGGGACGCGGGCCTCTACGTCACCACGCGGCAGATCTTCACCAACAGCGTCGTCGGGGCACTGGCCGCGGTCGCGAGCCGTGAAGACGTCTCCACCGTGGACCACCGCGATGTCGCGACCGGGACCGTCGTGGGCTCGCCCGTCGTGCAGTGGCTCGGCGAGACCACGGACGCGATCGACGGCTTCGTCCAGTCGGTCGTGCTGAACACCCCGGCGGACCTGACCGCCGACGCTCTCGGCACGATCCTCGCCGCCGTGACCGCGCGGCACGACATGCTGCGCGCCAGGCTGGTACGAGGCGACCGCTGGCGCTTCGACATCCCCGAGGCGTCCCCGGCCACCCCGGCCACCCCCATGAGCCCGCAGGAGAGTGAGGGACCGCTCGACGCGTGCGTCGCGCTCGCCACCGACGGGCTCGACCCGGACAACGGCGTCATGCTGCGCGCGGTCTGGCGCCGCGAAGCACGTCAACTGGTCCTGGCCGTCCACCATGTGGTGATCGACGGGGTGTCCTGGCGGATCCTGATGGACGACCTGGCCACCGCCTGGCGGCAGTTCACCTCGGGTACGCCGGTCGAACTGCCCCCCGTGGGCACCTCGTTCCGCCGCTGGACGCAGCTCCTGGAGCGTGCCGCGTTCGACGCGGACAGCGCCTACTTCCGGCGTCAACCGCCGGGCGCGGACGCACCGGTGGGCAGGCGCGCCCTGTCCGAGGCCGACACCGTGGCACGGGAGCGCACCCGGACCGTCACCGCCGGCCCCGACGTCACGGCCGCGCTGCTGGGCGAGATCCCCGCGAAGTTCCACGCGGGCGTCAACGACGTACTGCTGACCGCGCTCGCCGTCACCCTCGCCCGGTGGCGCCGCGATCTCGGACAGGACCAGAGCCACGCCCACATCGAACTCGAAGGCCACGGCCGTGAGGGGCGGTTCGTGGCGGGCAGCGCCGGCTTCGAGCCGGAACTGTCGCGCACCGTCGGCTGGTTCACCACCCTGTTCCCGGTGACCGTGGACCCCGGCGCCGCGGCCGACCTCACCGCACCCGAGTATCTGGCCGCCGCCCTCAAGGCGGTCAAGGAGGACCTCGCCCGGGTACCGGACAACGGCGTCTCCTACGGCGCCCTGCGCTACCTGGCCCACGCCGAGTTCGACGCACCCGCACCGCAGGTGCTGTTCAACTACCTCGGCCGCTTCGACGCCGGAGCCGCAGGGGACTGGCAACTCGCCGGACCCACGGGCCAGTTGGGCGAGAAGCGCGACCCGAGGATGCGCCTCCCGCGCGCCCTGGAGTTCAACGCGATCGCCGAACCCGCCGCCACGAGCGGCGAGTACGAGCTGGTCACCACCATCTCGTGGCCCGACGGGATGTTCACCGACGAGGACATCGAGACCCTCGGCGAGTACTTCCGGGGAGCGCTGGCCGGCCTGGCCGCGCTCGACCGGGGCGGCCACTCGCCGAGCGACTTCGGCCTGGTCCCGCTCACCCAGGGCGATGTCGACACCCTGGACGGCCCGGCGCTGCGGGACATCCTGCCGCTGACGCCGTTGCAGGAGGGCCTGTACTTCCACTCCGTCTTCGACGACGACTCGGCGGGCAGTTACGTCGAGCAGCAACTGCTCACACTGGACGGCGAGTTGGACGCCGACCGGCTCGCGACGGCGGCCACCCGCCTGCTCGCGCTGTTCCCGAACCTCGCCGCACGGTTCACCGCGCTCGCCGACGGCCGGGTGGTCTCCGTCCAGGAGAGCGGTGTGGAGGCGCCCTTCAGCACGCTGGACCGCCCCGGCATCAGCGACGACGAGATACGCGACCTCGCCGAGCGGGACCGCCGCGCCGGGTTCGACCTGGCCACGGGACCGCTGATGCGGTACACGCTCATCCGCGCCGGCGACGGCCGCCATGTCCTGGTGCAGACCGTGCACCACATCATCGCCGACGGCTGGTCGGTCCCGCCGATGCTCCGCGCGCTGCTGGCCGAGTACCACGCGCCGGGGACCGTGTACGCGCTCGGCGGCTTCTCCGACTACCTCGGCTGGCTCGCCGAACGCGACGCCGACGAGAGCGACCGCGTATGGCGCGACGAACTCGCCGAGCTGCCCGGCCCGTCACTGGTCGCCGAGGGGCACACCCCGTCCGACCGGTTCGCCGACACCGCCCTGGAACCCGAGGAGGACCTCGACGCGGCCGTCCGCTCCGCCGGCGTACCCCTGAGCGTGGCCGTGCACAGCGCCTGGGCGGTGACACTGGGCGGCATCCTGCACGGCGAGGACGTCGTGTTCGGCTCCACCGTGTCCGGACGCGACGCCGACGTGCCCGGCATCGGCGACATGGTGGGCCTGTTCATCAACACCATCCCGGTGCGCGCCCGTTGGGCCGCCACCACCACGGCGCGCGACCTGCTCACCGCCGTCCGGGAGCACCAGGGCGCGGTACTGCCGCACCAGCATGTCTCGCTGGCGCGCATCGGCCGCCAGGCCGGCGTCGGCTCCCTGTTCGACACCCTGGTGGTGTTCGACGTCGCGACCGATCTGGGCGCACTGCGCGGGCCGGACGACACGCTGGTCATCACCGACATCGCGAACGAGGGCGCCCCGCACTACCCGTTGACGCTGGTCGTGGAGCGCGCACTCGACGGCCGCCTGCGCTTCAACCTGATCTACGACGGCGAACTGCTACGGGAGGCGGGCGCGGAGGCGATCCTGCGTACGTTCACCCGGAGCCTCACCGGCCTGCTCACCCGCCCGGACGCCCCGGTCGCGGACCTGGCGCCCGAGGCCGGGCGGGCCCCGGCGCGGATCACCCCGACCACCCTCGGCGGACTGTTCGACGCCGCCGCGAGCCGCGACCCGGCCGCCACCGCCGTCACCCAGTGCGCCCTCGACGGCGGCACCCGGTCCCTGACGTACGGCGAACTGTCCGACGCCAAGGACGAGTTGGCCGCCACCCTGCGCGCGGCCGGGGTCCGGCCGGGCAAGCGCGTCGCCGTCGCCGTCCCGCGCTCCGTCGAGCAGGTCGTCGCCCTGGTCGCGGTCGTCACGGCGGGCGGCTCGTACGTGCCGATCGACCTGGCGTACCCGGACGAACGGCTGGAGTACATCCTCGCCGACGCCGCCCCGCAGGTCGTACTCGTCGGCCGTGAACAGCGCGACCGCTTCACCGGACTGCTCGACCGGGCGGGCGTCTCGGCCCGCGTACTCGTCCAGGGGGACGAGCCGCCGCCCTCCGGGGCCGCCACCGGGCCCGAGCCCGTGCTCGACCGGCACGACCCCGCGTACGTGATCTACACGTCCGGATCGACCGGCCGGCCCAAGGGCGTCGTCGTCCCGCACTCCAGCGTGGTCACACTGCTCGCGAACACCCGCCCCGACATGGACTTCGGCGCGCACGACGTATGGGTCCAGTTCCACTCCTTCTCCTTCGACTTCGCGGTCTGGGAGCTGTGGGGCGCCCTCGCGCACGGCGGCGAGCTGCTGGTGCCGGAGTACGGGCTGACGCGCTCCCCGGTCGACTTCCACCGGCTGGTCCGCGAGCGCGGAGTGACCGTGCTCAACCAGACCCCGTCGGCGTTCTACCAGTTCATCGAGGCCGACCGGCACGCCGAGAAGCCGGTCACGGCACTGCGCCGCATCATCTTCGGCGGCGAGGCGCTGGATCTCGGCCGGCTGCGCGGCTGGGTCGAGCGGCACGGCACCAATACGCCCGAACTGGTCAACATGTACGGCATCACCGAGACCACCGTCCATGTCACCCACCGGGTGCTGACGGACGAGGACTTCGGCGCCGGCGACGACATCAGCCCCATCGGCGGACCGATACCCGGCCTGGTCACCCATCTGCTCGACGACCGGCTCCGGCCGGTCCCGCCGGGCCGGGTGGGCGCCATCTACGTCGCGGGCGACCAGGTGTCGCTCGGCTATCTGGGCCGGCCGGGGCTGACCGCGGGCCGGTTCGTGGCGAACCCGTTCGCGGACGACGGCTCCCGGATGTACCACACGGGCGACCTCGCCCGCCGCACACTCGACGGCGAGCTGCAGTTCGCCGGCCGCGCCGACGACCAGGTACAGCTCAAGGGCTTCCGTATCGAACTCGGTGAAGTGGAGTCCGCGATCAGGGAGTTGGACGGTGTGGTCGATGTGGCCGTCACCGTCGCGGACAGCGGCGACCATCTGGTCGCCCATGTCGTGGGCCGCGTACCCGGCGATCTCGCCGGCCTGCTGTCCACGAAGCTGCCCGCGCACATGGTGCCGGGCCGCGTACTGCGCGCCGACACCCTGCCGCTGACGGTCAACGGCAAGCTGGACCGCAAGGCCCTCGTCGCCCGTGCCGCACAGGACGACACCCCGGCGGCCGACGACACCCCCGCCGCCGCGAGTGGGTCCGCGCTCGCCGCACTGGTCGGGGTCTTCGCCGATACGCTGCCCGGCACCGACGTGGACGCCGACACCGACTTCTTCATGGCCGGGGGCGACAGCATCGTCGCCATCACCGTGATCAACCGGGCCAGGGCGCTCGGGCTGCCGATCGCACCCCGCGACGTCTTCCTGTTCCGGACACCGCGCGCCCTCGCCGAGCACCTGGGGACCCGCACCCCGCAAGACCGGGCACCCGCGCCCGCCCGCCACGAGGACGGCCCGCTGACACCGACGCCGATCATCCTGCGCCAGCGCGAACTGGGCGGATCACTCGCCCGGTTCGCCCAGGCCAGAGCCCTGGTGGCGGCCGAGGGCACCGGCTTCGCCGACGTCGAGCGCGCCGCGAACGCCGTCGTGGCCGCGCACCCGGTCCTCCGGCTGCGGCTGCGCGTCGAGCACGGCGTGTGGGCGCTGCGTACCGAACCCACCCGTCAGATCACCGTCACCATCGTCCGCGCGGACGGGACGGGCGGGACGGGCGGGACCGGCACGACGGACGAGACCGCCGCGACGGACGGTACCGACGCGACGGCCGTGGCGAACGAGGCCGCCGGGCGGCTCGATCCCGAGTCCGGAGAGGTCATCGCGTTCTCCTGGCTGGAGGCCAGCCGGACCCTGGTCGTCACCGTGCACCACATCGCCGTCGACTCCGTCTCCTGGCTGGTCCTCCTGGACGACCTGGCCACCGCCATGAGCGGCGCGGCCCTGCCGCCGCCGACCACCTCCTACGCCGAGTACGCCGAAGCGCTGGCGTCCCGGTCCACCCAGGTGATCGACGACCTGGGCCACTGGGTCACCACCCTCCAGGCGCCCCCGCTGCTGCCCGCCGTCCGGGAGCTGCGGGAGACCACCGTCGTCCTGCCGCCCGACGTGAGCGACCGGCTGACGCGTACCGCCCCCGCCGCACTCGGCGTGGGTCTCACCGAGCTGCTGTGCGGCGCGCTGCGCACCGCGCTGACACACAGTCAGCCGTCGCCCACCGACCTCGCGATCGAACTGGAGCGACACGGCCGGGTCCCCGCCCTCGACCACCACGACTACACCCGTACGGTCGGCTGGTTCACCGCCATCGCACCCGTACGCCTCACCGCCCACACCGACCCCGTAGCGGCGGCACGTGAAGTCGCCGAACGCCAGCCGGACGAGTGCGGGCAGGTCGCCTACGGCCAGCTCCGCCACCTCAACCCGCAGACGGCCCCGCTGCTGACCGCCCGCCCCCAGGTGCTGTTCAACTACCTCGGCCGGGGAGGCGAGTCCCAGGCGTTGCACCTCACCGCCGGCGACCAGGGCAGCCCGTACGCCGTCGAGGTCAACGCGTGGACCGACGACGCCACCGGATCCCTGCACGCCGCCTTCACCCTCGCCGACGGGATCCCCGACGAGATCACCGGGCACTGGCGCAGAGCGCTGGAGCAGGTCGCGGACACCGCCGCGACGGCCGAGCGCACGGCGCCGGTCACCCCCCTCCAGCGGGGCCTGTTCTTCCAGGCCCAGATGGCGGGTTCGGCCGGACACTACGTCGCGCAGAGCTGGTTCACCTTCGACCGGCGGCTGGACACCGACGCGCTGGCCGAGGCCATGGCGTACGTGATCGCACGCCACCCGGTCGTGGGCGCCGGCTTCACCACCGACGACGACGGAAACCCGGTCCAGGTCCTCAAGGCGGGTCGGCGGGTCGATGTCCGTACGGTCCACCTGTCGACGGACACCGAGGTCGACGACCTGCGCACCCGGGACCGGGACACCGGATTCGACCCCGGGGAGCCGCCGCTGATCCGGCTGACGGTGGTGCGGCTGCCCGACGGCCGGGACGGTCTGCTGTTCAGCTACCACCTGCTGCTGTGGGACGGCTGGTCCCGCGAGATCCTGCTGCGCGACCTGTTCGAGGCGTACGAGGCCGTCCTCGCGGGCGAGCCGCGGACCGCGACCCCGGCCGCGCCGAGCTTCGAGGACTACGCCCGGACGCTCGCCGCCAAGGACGCCGCCGTGTCGGAGCGTTTCTGGGCGGAACACCTGGCCGGACTCGCCGGACCGACGCTGCTCGCCGGACCGGAACCGTCCCTCTCCGACGATCTGCCGCGCGCGCTCGTGCGGACGATGTCCGCCGAACTGTCGGAACTGCTGCGGGAAGCGGCGAAGGCGCACGGCGTCACACTGAACTCGGTGCTGACCGGCGCGTTCGGCCTGCTCCTCGGCGCGCACACGGGCCGCGGCGACGCCGTGTTCGGCGTGACCGTCTCGGGCCGTGAGGGCGAGGGGCTGGGCGACATCGTCGGCGTGCTGCTCAACACGGTGCCCATGTGGACCCGGGCACGGCCCGACGACACGGTCGGCGCGTACCTGTCGGCCGTACAGACGGCCAGGGTCGAGGCGATGGAGCACGAGCACGTGGGGCTCGGCGAGATCCAGCGCGCCAGTGGGCACACCACCCTGTTCGACAACCTGTTCGTGCTCCAGAACTTCCTGGACCTGGACGCCTTCGCCGAGATGAACGCCCGGCACGGCATCGAATCCGTGCGGGCGGACGACTCCACGCACTATCCGTTCACCTGGGTCGTCACGCCCGGCGACCGGCTCACGGTCAAGCTGGAGTATCGCGACGACGACCCCGAGAACGCCCGTCGTCTTCTCGACAGCTATCTCCGCGTACTGGAAGACCTGGCCGGGTCGACAGGTCCGGTCGGCGCACTGCGCGGTCCTGGGCCGGCGCCCGAGCCCGCCGACCGTACCGACGTCGGCACGGACACCGTCGTCGACCGGTTCGACGAGGCGGCCGACCGTGATCCGGAGCGCGTCGCGCTCGTCGCCCACGGCTCGACCCTGACGTTCGCGGGGCTCCGCGACCGCAGCCGCGCGGTGGCCGGCGTGCTCGCCCGCCGGGGCATCGGCCCCGAGACGACCGTGGGGCTCGCGATCCCGCGCTCCCTCGACTCGATCGTGGCGCTGTTCGCCGTGCTGCGCGTCGGCGCCGCCTACGTACCACTGGAACTGGACCACCCGGACGAGCGGATCGCCGCGATCGTCGCGGACGCCCGCCCCGCGGTGACCCTCACCGTGAGCGCCGTGTCGCCACGGCTGACCGGTGAACTGATCGAACTGGACCGGCCGTTGCCCGAGGCAGAGCCGTACCGGACGTTCGCCCCGGACGACCCCGACCGGCTGCGGCACCCCGCGTACACGATCTACACCTCCGGGTCGACCGGCAAGCCCAAGGGCGTGGTGACCGAGTACGCCGGGCTCACCAACATGCTGATCAACCATCAGCGGCGCATCTTCGAACCGGTCCTCGCGGAGCACGACCACCGGGTCTTCCGGATCGCGCACACCGTGTCGTTCGCGTTCGACATGTCGTGGGAGGAACTGCTGTGGCTCGCCGACGGCCACGAGGTGCACATCTGCGACGAGGAACTGCGCCGTGACGCGCCCCGGTTGGTCGAGTACTGCCTCGATCACGGCATCGACGTCATCAACGTGACCCCGACCTACGCGCAGCAACTGGTGGCCGAGGGACTGCTCGACAACCCCGAACGGCGCCCGGCGCTGGTGCTGCTGGGCGGCGAGGCCGTCACCCCGACACTGTGGCGGCGGCTCGCCGACACCGAGGGCACGATCGGCTACAACCTGTACGGACCCACCGAGTACACGATCAACACCCTCGGCGTCGGCACCTTCGACTGCCAGGACCCGGTGGTGGGCGTGGCGATCGACAACACCGAGGTGTACGTACTGGATCCGTGGCTGCGGCCGCTGCCCGACGGCGTTCCAGGCGAGCTGTACGTCTCGGGCGTCGGCATCGCGCGCGGCTATCTCGGACAGCCCGCCCAGACCGCGCACCGCTTCGTCGCGTGCCCGTTCGGCGCGCCCGGTGAGCGCATGTACCGCACCGGGGACCTGGTGGTGCGGCGACCCGACGGGAACCTGACGTATCTGGGCCGTACCGACCAGCAGGTCAAGATCCGGGGGCACCGGGTCGAACTGGGCGAGGTGGAGGCCGCGTTCGCGGCGCACCCGGCGGTGCGGTTCGTCGCCGCGGTGGCCCAGCCCGACCCGCAGGTCGACGGCGCGTACCGGCTGGCCGCCTATCTCGTCCTGGACGGCGCCGACCTGGCGGCCGTCGCCGCCCAAGTGGGCGCCGCCCTGCCGGACTTCCTGCGCCCGACGCATTACGCGGAGGTCGACGGCATCCCGCTGACGGTGAACGGGAAGGCTGACATCAAGGCGCTGCCGGAGGCCAAGCCGCTGGGCGCGCTGACCACGGGGGGCGAGCGTGGCCCGGAGACCGGGACCGAGACCTCGGTGTGCGAGTTCTTCGCCGAGGCCCTGGACCTGGACGACGACGAGGTGAGCGCGGTGAGCGACTTCGTGTCCCTCGGCGGGCACTCCATGCTGGCGGTGCGGCTGATCGGCATGCTCCGCCGCGAGTACGGTCCTGTGGTCACCATCCGTGACCTGTTCACCCTGCGAACCCCGGAAGCGATTGCCCGCCATCTTGATGAAAACTGCTGACCCGAAGCGGCCCTCCCCGGGGTCGGACATCCTGCGGACCGCGCTGCGCCGCAACGTCGGCGCCATGGCCAGGGGCACCGGCCTCATGGGCCTGTACCAGGCGGGCGAGACCGCCTTCCCCATCGCGCTCGGCCTGATCGTCGAGCACACGATGCAGGACCGCAGCCTCGGCGCCCTCGGTCTGTCGATCGCCGCGCTGGCCGTGATCATCACGACCGTCTCGCTGTCGTGGCGGTTCGGGATGCGTACGTTGCAGAAGGCCAACACGACCGAGGCGCACCGCTGGCGGGTGCGGGTGGCGGCCTGCGGACTCCAGCCGGTGGCCAGGGACGTCGACCTGAAGTCGGGCGAGGTGCTGACCATCGCCACCGAGGACGCCGACCAGACCGCCGACATCATCGAGGTGGTGCCGCTGCTGATCAGCTCGCTCGTCGCGGTGCTGGTCACGGCGGTCGCGCTGGGCATGGCCGACCTCCGGCTCGGCCTGCTGGTGATCGCGGGCACGGTCGCGATCCTGTCGATCCTGGCCGTGATGTCCAAGCGGATCGGTGCCAGTACCCGCGAACAGCAGGCACGGGTGGCCCGGGCCGGCGCGAAGGTCGCCGACCTCATCACCGGCCTGCGCCCGCTGCACGGCTTCGGCGGCAACCACGCGGCCTTCCAGTCGTACCGGAAGGTCAGTTCGGACGCGAAGCACCAGGCGATCACCGTCGCCAGGGTGAACGGCGCGTACGCGGGCACCGCCCTGGCTCTCAACGCGGTCCTCGCCGCGGCGGTGACCCTGGCGGCCGGCTGGCTGGCGTTCGGCGGCGAGATCACCATCGGGGAACTGGTCATGGCCGTGGGCCTCGCGCAGTTCATCATCGAACCGCTCAAGTTGTTCTCGGAGATGCCCAAGTACGTGATGATGGCGCGCGCGTCGGCCGATCGGATGGCGCTGGTGCTGACCGCGCCGCCGGTGACGACCCCCGGCCCGGAGCGCCCGGCCGCGGGCGGCGACCTGGAGGTCGACTGCGTCCGCCACGGCTCCCTGAACCGGCTGAAGTTCCAGGTGCCCGCCGGTGAGTTCGTGGCGATCGCCGTCTACCAGCCGCGCGCGGCGGCCGACCTCGCCTCGATCCTGGCCGTCAACGTCCCGCCCCAGGAGTACGAGGGAGTGGTACGCGTCGGCGGGCAGGCGCTCTCGGACCTGTCGATCGAGGCGGTCCGCGAGCACATGCTGGTCAACCCGTACGACGGGGAGATCTTCGCGGGCACCCTCCGTACGAACATCGACCCGTCGGGCACCGGCCGGCTCGTTCCCGAGGCCGTCGAGGCGTCCATGCTGACGGACGTCGTCGCCCTCCACCGCGACGGGCTCGACTACGCCGTCCGGGACCGCGGCGCGAACCTCTCCGGAGGCCAGCGCCAACGGCTGTCCCTGGCCCGCGCCCTCGCCACCGACAGCGACGTCCTGGTCCTGCGCGACCCGACCACAGCCGTCGACGCGGTCACCGAACAGCTCATCGCGCGCAACGTCGCGAAGCTGCGCCGGGGCCGTACCACCGTCGTGATCACCAGCAGCCCGGCGCTCCTGGACGTCGCCGACCGGGTACTCGTACTGGACGAGGGGGTCGTCGTCGCCGAGGACACCCACCGGAATCTGCTCGCCACGGACGAGGACTACTGCCTGGCCGTGACGCGATGAGCCGCTGAGAGGTGAGCGGTTCCGGGGCCGTACGCGTACGATTCCCGGAATCTCTCAGCCGAGGGCCCAGGCGACATCCCTGAGCAGGGCGTGCCGCCAGCCCGCCCGGTCGTGGCCCGACGGCGACCGTGAGACCCGCACCGTGGCGCCCGCCTGTTCGACCAGCGTCTCGGTCAGCTCGCAGTGCGGCAGCATCCGCGTCTCGTGCTCGCCGACGTCGAACGCGCACCGCAGACCCGACAGATCGGGGCGCTCCCGCAGGAGCGCGGCGACGGAGCCGCCGACCGGGCCGCCCAAGGGGTCCGCCAGGTCCATGGCGTCGGGTGTCCACCAGAGGGACGCCGACTGGCAGGCGACGCGGGAGACCAGGTCCGGGAACCGCAGCGCCGCGTACAGCGCGCTCAGCCCGCCGAGGCTCTGCCCGGCGACCACCAGCCGGTCCCAGTCGGCGCGTACGCCGCTCTCCGCCACCAGGGGCCGCAGCTCGTCCCGTACGGCCTCCCACAGCTCGGGGCGGCACCCGAACTCGGCCGCCCTGTCCTTGGCCGGCAGGAAGACGAGCGTGACCGGTGGCATGTCACCACTGGCGACGGCCGAGTCGAACGCGGTCATGGCCGGGTGCAGATACAGCCAGTCGTCCCCGTCGAGCAGCAGGACCACCGGTCCGCCGCCGCCCGCCGGATGGACGCGTACGGTACGCCGCCCGCCGAGCCGCGCGCTGCTCCAGCGGAGCCGGGTACCGGGGAGGGGCAGGACGTCCTCGGCGCCGACGGCCGGCCAGTGCGGCTGGTCCGGTGCGTCCGGGGTCGCGGCGATGGACCGGTCACCGCCGGCGCCGACCGGGTTCAGCGGGTCGGCGTAGGCCGCGTCGCCCGCGAGGAGTTGATACGTCACCCGCAGCCGTGCGGGCATGCGCACCTCGGCGTACCAGCAGTCCGTGTCGCCCCATCGGCGCAGGGGAGCCGGCTCCGACCAGCTCTCGAAGTCGATGGTCGCCGGGGACCCGCGCCACAGGAACAGCGTCAGCCAGCCGCCGTCGTCGGCGGGGACCGACGCGGGCGTCCGCGCCCCGGCCCAGAACTCCTCGGTGCCGGGCTCGCCGGGCAGTCCGAACTCGGCGAAGGCGTGCTCCCGGTCGGCCGCGAGGCGCATCGACGTCTCCTTGTGAGAGGGAAGGGGAAAGGCTAGGCTCGCCATTGATTAGGGGAGCCTAACCTAACGTAGTCTCTCCTTCCATCCCTGATCCGTCTCCCGTACGGCCGCCCGCGCGCGGCCCTGCGGCCACCGACCGCCCCACGCCGACGACTTGACGCACCCACCCGACGCGGCCGTCACCCGACCCGTCGGCCCCGAGGAGGCACGCACCCATGAGCACCAACCCCTTCGACGACCCCGAAGGCCGTTTCCTGGTCCTGGTGAACGACGAGGGGCAGCACTCGCTCTGGCCGTCTTTCGCCGAGGTGCCCGGGGGGTGGACGATCGTCCTCGACGAGAACACCCGACAGACGTGCCTGGACTTCATCGAGGCCAACTGGACCGATCTGCGCCCCCGATCCCTCGCGGCGTCCACGGACATGTGACCTCGCGCGGCGGGCCGGCCGGCCCGCTCGCGGTACCGCGGTGAACCCGTCCCGACAGCCGACACCTCGGAGGGGCACCGCCGATGCTCTGCACCAGACTGACCAACGCGCGCTTCCTCACCATGGATCCGGACCATCCCGTCGCCCATGACCTGGGCATCTGGCGGGGCCGGATCGTGGGCCTGGACGAGGCCGTGACCTCGCTGCCCGCCGCTGAGGTGATCGACCTTCAGGGCGCCACCGTGCTGCCCGGGTTCATCGACGCCCATGTGCACCTGGCCTGGACGGGGTTCAAGGCGGACACCGTGAGCATCGCCGGCCGCACGCGGATCGACGACGTCCTCGCCGTCGTGGCCGAAGCCGCCGCCCGGCAGGGTTCGCCCGGCGGCTGGCTGAGCATCGCCGGCTACGACCAGCGGGCCCTCGGCCGCCATCTGACCGCCGCCGAACTGGACACGGTCAGCCACGGGCACAAGGTGTACCTGCTGCACGACTCCGGGCACGGCTGTGTCGTCAACTCCGCCGTCCTCGGCCTGCTTCCCGCCGACATCCCGCACGAGAACGGCTTCCTCACCGAGGGCGCCATGGGCGTCGCCCGCGCGCTGCGCCTGCCCCACTCGCAACGGGAGCTGGCCGAGGCGATCGGGCGCGCGGCCCGCACCTGTCTGACCGAAGGCATCACCGCCTGCGCCGAGGCGGGCATCGGCGGCGCGCTCTTCGGCCACAGCCCGGTCGAGCTGGGCGCGTACCAACTCGCCCGCGAGGAAGGTCTGTTGCCGCTGCGAGTACAGCTCATGGTGGCGGCCGACCGGCTGCGCCCGGTCGACGCGCACCAGGACGACGGCATTCCCCGGGCGCTCGACCTCGGACTGCGTACCGGATTCGGCGACGACCGCCTCTCCGTGGGCGCGCTGAAGATCTACACGGACGGCGGCATGATGGCCCGGACCGCCGCACTCAGCGGTCCGTACGAAGGGCTCGACCACTCGGGCCAGTTGCAGGACGACCCGGACGCGCTCGCGGACACGATCGTGGCCGGCCATCTCGCCGGATGGCAGCTCGCCGTGCACGCGATCGGCGACCGCGCGGCGGACCTCGCCCTGGACGCGCTGGAACGCGCCCAGCGCCTCCGGCCGCGCCCCGGTGCCCGGCACCGTATCGAACACGCCGGCCTGATCCGCCCCGACCAGCTCCCGCGCTTCGCGCGACTCGGACTCAGCGCGGTCGTCCAGCCCAATTTCCTCCGCTACTTCGGCGACGACTACGCGGCGGTCATGGGCGCCGGGCGGGCCCCGTGGCTGTACCGGGGGAGGGCGTTCCTGGACCACGGCATTCCCCTCGTCGGCAGCTCCGACCGCCCCGTCACGGACGGATCGCCGCTGCGGGCCGTCCAGTTCATGGTCGAGCGGGCCGCCGAGTCGGGTCAGGTGATCGGCCCGGACGAGGGCATCACCGTCGACGAGGCCCTCCACGCCTATACGGCCGCCGGCGCCTTCGCCTGCCACTGGGAGGACACCCTGGGCAGCCTCACCCCGGGCAAGTCCGCCGACCTGGTCGTGCTCGGCGACGACCCCCGGCGCGTCGACACGGCGCGCATCGGGGACATCGAGGTGGTGGCCACCTATGTCGACGGGACCGAGGCGGCGGTCCAACGGGACCTTCCCCGACTGGACTTGGAAGTAAGGTAAGGCTAACCTAATCTCGTTTGTCTCGTCGGAGTGCCACGGCGCCGAGCCGTCCTCCGATCGTGGAACCGAGGAAGGAAAAGCCTTGATCACGGCTACGCCGCGCCCCGCCCCCCAGTCGCACGCGCTCCTCGCGCCGACCCCCTCCGTGCGCCCCGCCCGGAAGGAGGACGCCGCCGCACTCGCCGAACTGTCGCAGCCCTTCGCGCGCTCGGGAGCCCTGCGGGAGCGCCCCGTCTCCCTCTACGCCACCCGCGCGGCCGACTTCCTCGTGACGCGGGCCCCCGGAGGGCCCCTCGACGGCTGTGTGGGCCTGCGCGTGCACCCGGGCGCCCCCGGGGACGGCCGCGGGCCCGTAGGCGTGCTGTACAACTTCTGCGTGGCCGGGCACCGGCAGGGACACGGAGTGGGGGCCGGGCTGCTGCGCGCCGCGCTGACCGTGGCCCGCGCCCAGTCGCTCGGCGCCCTGTTCACGGCGACGACCGGCGGCGGCGGGCTGTTCCTCCGCTACGGCTTCGCGCCCACGACCGCGCGACTGGCGCCGCCGTCCTGGGCGGCGTCCCTGGACCCCCGGCGCGACGCGCGGATCCTCAGGAGGATCCTGTGACCTTCAGGAGGAGCCTGTGACGGTGGGCGCGCGTCGAACGGTGCTCGGGCCGGGGGCTCGGACCTTGTCCGGGTTGCCGGCCCGGCTGTCGGCCCGGCTGTCGTCAGGAACCACCGTGGTGCCGGGGCTGATCTCGTCGAGGACCCCTCGCAGCACCGCGTGAGGCACGCGGCCGTCGAGTACGTGCGCCCTGCGCACGCCGCCGCGAACGGCCCGCAGACAGCCCTCCATCTTCGGCAGCATCCCGCTCGACAGCTTCGGCAGCAGTCCGTCCAGCGCGTCGGCGGTCAACTGCTCGATCACCTCGGTGCTGTGCGGCCAGTTCGCGTACAGCCCAGCCACATCGGTGAGTATCACCAGGCGCGCGGCGTCCAGGGCCACGGCCAGGGCCGACGCCGCGAGATCCGCGTTGACGTTGTAGACCTGACCGTCCTCACCGCGTGCGACGGGGGAGACCACCGGGATATGGCCCTGCTCCAGGAGCGTGCGCACCATGCCCGGGTTCACCTCCACGATGTCGCCCACGAGACCGATGTCCACCGGCCGGCTGTCCACCCAGGCCGGCCGCCGCACGGCCGTCATCGTGTGCGCGTCCTCGCCCGTCATCCCCACGGCGAAGGGCCCATGGGCGTTGATGTGGCCGACCAACTCCCGCTGGACCCGGCCGGACAGCACCATGCGTACCACTTCCATGGTCTCCGGCGTGGTCACCCGAAGTCCCGCCTCGAACCGGGTCTCCAGGCCGAGGCGGTCGAGCATCGCGCTGATCTGCGGCCCGCCCCCGTGCACCACGACCGGGCGCAGACCCGCGCGCCACAGCTCCACGACGTCCCGGGCGAACGTCCGTTGGAGGCTCGCGTCCACCATGGCGTTGCCGCCGAACTTGACGACGACCGCGCTGCCCCGCAGATCCGCCGCCACCGCGGCCCGTTCCGTCATGATTTCCGTCTCTCGTGGTGTCTGTCGGTGTGTTCGGTGTCCCGCCGCCCGCGAGGCTGGGTCCGACGACCAGGGCGTTCTTAGCTTAGCCTAACCTAAATAGCTGCAATCCTGGTGTGCGGCGACCGGTCTTCCCGGGGGCCTCGGCGGAGGTCAACCGCGTTGCCCCGCCGGAAGGTTGTCCGGTCGAGTCCATGTACTCGTGCATCCGCCGTGTTCGCGCCATCGGCGCCCGGAAGGCCGGCCCGAGGGGCCTGTTTTCGACGTTTGTGAAATCCGCGGCCAGGGGTATTGATCGACCTGGTTCGTCAATGGCTTATTTAGACCGGCTCTGTTCGGCGCGCCGCTTTGAAATCCGTGCCCAGTGACGATTTGCCGCCCCCGGACAGTGGCGTATATGAAGGAGTGTCACCTCGTGTCTGGCATAACGAATATCGGCACACCGCTGCAGAAATTACGGACGATCGTGGCCGAAGTTCTTGAAACGGATGAGGAGAACATCGAGGACGACGCGCTCTTCTACGAAGACCTCGGCCTCGATTCCCTGGAGAAGACCGAGGTCGTCGTCCGTGCCGAGAAAGAATTCAAGGTGAAACTCAGCCCCGTCGAGGCGGCGGCCATGCGCTGCGTCGACGACTCCGCGGCCGTGCTGCTGGAGAAGCTGGGCGCCGACCGGCCGGCGACGGGGCCGCAGCTCGTCGACCTCGTCCAGCGGCTGGTGGGGGTCCACCTCACCGAGGGACGCGGGGAGCGGATCGCGTACACCGATCCTGATTCCGGCGACGTCTCCTACGGAGGGCTGCACGACGCCGTCCTGCGATACGCGGGAACGCTGGCCGCGCGGGACATCCCCGCCGGCACCCGTGGACTGATCGTCGCCGACGACTCCGTCACCACGGTCGTGGCCGTCCTCGGCATGTGGTGGCACGGCTGCGTACCGGTGGTCGTCAGCCCGCTCCTCAACGACGAGGAACTCGGCTACATCGCCGACGACTGCGCGGCGAGCGTGATCCACCTGGACGCCGCGCCCAAGCGGCAACACGCCCTGGACTCCCTCTTCGCGGACCGTCGGCGGATCGCCGGGCGCGACGTCCGCGCGGACGGCGCCGATGGTGGCCCTGACGCGGGCGGCGCCTTTCCCTGGCCGTCGGACGGCGAGGCGCTGATCCAGTACACCTCGGGAAGTACCGGCCTGCCCAAGGGAGTTCGACACAGCGCGGGTGCCGTCGAGGCGGCCCTGGCTGGATTCGGCTCGCTGCTCGCACTGCGCGAGGACGACACGGTGCTGTCCACGGCACGCATGTCCTTCGGGTACGGCTTCGGTGGGACGGTGCTCTTTCCGCTGGCGGCCGGTGCTCGGGCGGTCCTCGTACGGGGCAGCATCGACCTGCACACCGTGACAGCCGCCCTGGACCGGCACCGGCCGACGGTGCTCTGGTCGGTGCCACGTCTGTACGCGGCGTTGGTCGATGCCGCAGAGTCCGTCGACGCGTCCGGGGACACGTCGGAGGGCGGCCTGCGAACGGAATCCGTGCGGCTGTGCGTCGCCGCCGGGGAGAATCTGCCCGCCCGGCTGAGCGAGCGGATCCAGCACACCTTCTCCGCCGAACTGATCAACGGGCTCGGCGCGACGGAGGTCCTGCACATCGTCGTGGCGACCCCCGCCGGCCGGCCGATGCCCGGCACCATCGGTCTGCCCGTGCCGGGAGTCCGGGCCACCGTCCGGGACGCCGAAGGACTCCCCGTACCCGACGGCGTCGAAGGACGGCTCCACATCAGCGGCCCCACGGTCGCGCTCGGCTACATAGGCCGCCCCGACGCCGCGGCCGCCACCTTCGCCGACGGCGGCGTGTACACCGGCGACATCGCGATCCGCAACGGCGGCAGCGACAGCAACAGCGACAGCAACGGCAACAGCGACGGGGCCATCGTCCATCTGTGCCGTGCCGACGACCTGTTGAATCTCGGCGGCTACAAGGTCCCGCCCGGCGAGATCGAGGCCGTCGCACGCTCCGTCGATGGCGTCCGGGACTGCGTGGTGGTGGGCCGGGCCGACGCGCACGGGCTGGAACAGGCCGTCCTGTACGCCGTCGCCGAGACCGGATCCGACACCGGACAGGTCCGCCGCTCCATCACCGCCGCCATCCGCACCCGCCTGGCCCCCTTCAAGCGCCCGGCCCGAGTGGAGTTCCTCGACCAACTGCCCGTCACCTCCACCGGAAAGCTGGCCGCCTTCCAGCTCCGCAAGCGGGTGAGCCAGCCGTGACCTGGGACATCACCGGGAGCGGAGCGATCGCCAACATCGGCCGCACACCCGGGCAGATATTCGACGCGCTCTGCGCCGGACGGGAGACGCGCAGCCCGCTGAAGGCTTTCGACAGTGACAAGTACCGCACCCGCCACGCCTACGAGATCGACGACCGCGCCACCGCCGGCCGGGACGAGCCGCTGCGGGCCACCAAGTGGCTGATCCACGCCGTCCGGCAGGCTCTCGCCGACGCGGGCCTGTCCGACGACCTGTCCCGGACACCGGTGCTCGTCGGAACGACGCTGCGCGAGCAGCGCAGTGCGGAACTGTGGTGGACCGAGGGCGCCCCCTTGCGCCCCACCGACCTTCACTTCGGCGGCGCCCTGCGCGACGCGTTCGGCGCCGTGACCACGTACACCTTCGCCAACGCCTGCTCCGCCTCGCTGTACGCGCTGGGCCTGGCCACCGACATGATCGAGTCCGGCACGGCCGACACCGTCGTGGTGGCCGGCACGGACTCCCTCACCGAGAGCGCCTTCGGCATGCTGGACCGGGTGCAGAACGAATCCCCGCAGGTACTCCGGCCGTTCGACGTGTCCCACAAGGGGATGCTGATGGGGGAGGGCGCCGTCGCGGTCGTCCTCCGGCGCGCGGGCACGCACGACGGGCGGACGCTCGCCCGGCTGACGGCCGTCAGCATGAACTGCGACGCCCGGCACGCCACCGCACCCGACGCCGACGGCATACGCGCGGCCGTTCTCGACGCCCATCGGCGTGCCGGTGTCAGCGGCGAGGACATCGACCTGGTGATGCTGCACGGCAGCGGTACGCCCCGTAACGACGAGACCGAAGCCGCCGTCCTCGCCGAGGTGTTCGCCGGTACGGGCCGCGGCCCGCTGATGACGGCCGTCAAATCCATGACGGGCCACACACTCGGCGGATCCGGACTCCTCAGCCTGGTCGTCGCCGTCCAGGTCATGCGGCGGCGCACCGTGCCGCCCGTGCTCGGCCTGGCCGAGCCCATCGAGGAGGCGGCGGGACTCGGACTCGTCCGCGGCGGGGCCACCGAGGCCGACATCACCACCGCGCAGATCAACGCCTTCGGCCTGGGCGGGATCAACGCGGTCGCGCTGGTCGAGGCGGCGGCATGACCGGCGCGGAAGCGGCGGCCTTCGTACGCCCCGTACCGGACAGCGTCGTTGTCACCGGCGTCGGACTGGCCGTGCCGGGCCTCCGGTCCGTGCGCGACCTGCTCGCCGACGCGCCTCCCATGGACGGATTCGACCCGGCGACGGCCCTGAAGGGCCGGGAGATGCGCCACAAGGACCGGGCGTCGCGGCTCGCCCTGTACGCCGCCGAACAAGCACTCGGCGACGCGGGCCTGCTGGACGAGAAGGGACACTTCCGGGGGACGGCCGACGGCGCCGACGACCGGGTGGCCGGTCTCACGGCCGTGGTCGTCAGCTCCAACCTCGGCACTCTGCGGACGGTCTGCGACTTCACCGACACCATCGCCCGCGACACGGTCACCGGGCTGAGCCCGCTCGGCCTGCCACAGACGTCGAGCAATGTCGTCGCCGGCTGGATCGCCATCCGGTACGGGCTGCGCGGCCCGAACCTCACCGTCTGCAACGGGGCCACCAGTGGGCTGGACGCCGTGCAGTGGGCCCGCGGTCTCATCACGGCGGGTCGTTGCCGCAGAGCGGTCGTGATCGGTGTCGAACCGGCCGCCGAACACGCCGACAAGCTGCTCGGCCGGCCCGTTCCCGACGTGGCGTGCGCCGTGGTGCTCGAAGCGGCGGCCTCCGTACGTCAGGCGGACGTGTACGCGTATCTGTCGGCGTACACGCGCGGCGCCGAACTCGCGCCCACCGTCGCGGCCGCCGAATCCCTGGCCCCCGCCTCCGCCCCCGTCGGGCTCCGGCTCACCGGCGACCTCACGCGCCCACCGGCCACGTCCGCCGGGCAGAGCACGGATCTCGCCGGGCAGAGCCTGGATCTCACGGCGCGACTGGGCCATTGCTCGGGCGCCCTGGGAGTTCTCCAGGCCGCCGCCGGCGCCGTCCACATACGAACGCACGGAACGAGAACGGTGCTCGCGTTCACGGGAGGCGCCGATGCCGATGACGCGGCAGCCGCACTCCTGCTGACCGGCCCGGACGTCGAACGAAAGGAGAATTCACCATGGAATTGACCGTGGACGTCGAGGAATTGCGCACGATCGTCGCCCTCTCGCTGGAGCTGGAAACCGAAGAGGTCGGTGACAGTGACCACTTCGCCGAGGATCTGGAAATGGACTCGCTGATGGTGCTGGAAATATCCTCCCGGCTGGAGCAGCGCTACGGCATACCGATCCAGGACACCTCCGTCGGCTCCGTACAGAACCTCACCGAACTGCGCGTTCTGGTCGAATCCCTGCTCGCCGAGGGGTCGGTGGCGTGACGGAAAGGCGAATAGCCCTGGTGAGCGGCGGTTCCCGGGGAATCGGCCGGGCCGTCGTCACCAGACTGGCCGAGGACGGATTCGACGTCGCCTTCTGCTACGTCTCGCGCGCCGACGCCGCCAAGGAGACCGAGCGGCAGGCGACGGCGCTCGGCGCCCGCGTCCTCGCCATGCGGGTCGACGTCGCCGACGCCGACGAGAGCCGCGCCTTCCTCGCCGCGACGGAGGACGAACTCGGCCCGATCGACGCCGTGGTGACGGCGGCGGGCATCACCCGGGACAAACCGCTGGCGACGATGGAGGACGCCCAGTGGCATGACGTACTGACCACCAACCTGGACGGTACGTACCACATCTGCCGTCCCGCTATTGAGCGCATGGTCGGTCGCCGGGCGGGCTCCCTGGTGACGTTGTCCTCGATCGCCGGAGTGCGGGGGAGCGCCGGACAGACCAACTACTCGGCGGCCAAGGCCGGGATCATCGGCTTCACCCGGGCCATGGCGAAGGAGTACGGCAGATTCGGCGTACGGGCCAACACCGTGGCGCCCGGATTCATCGAGACGGAGATGACGGCCGACGTGTCCGACCGGGCCAGGAAGAAGTATCTCGGTCAGATCCCGCTGTCGAGGTTCGGCACCTCGGAGGAGGTGGCCGACCTGGTCTCGTTCCTCCTGTCCGCACGCGCCTCCTACATCACCGGCCAAGTCCTGGGCATCGACGGCGGGTTGGTGATGTGAACGGCACGGCCGCCCTCGCGACACAGGGCCCGCACCCCACCCGACGGGCAGGACACGTATGAGACCCATCGCCCCGCTCGGCCCGGTCACCCGGCGCCGGCCCGTCGACGATCCCGCGGTGCGTCTGTTCCTCTTCCACCATGCCGGGGGCTCCCATCTGCTCTACCGCGGCTGGACGCGCCACTTCCCGGACGACTGGGACATCTGCCTGCTGGACGCGCCCGGCCGGGGGAACGCGCAGGGCCTCCCTCTCATCGGCGACTGCGCCGACCTCGTGGCGTTCTTCGACGACGCCCTCACACCGCTGCTGAACCGGCCGTTCGCGTTCTTCGGCCACAGTGTGGGAGCCCGCGTCGCGTACGCGCTCGCGCGCCGCCTCGGGGACACGTCACGCGAACTGCCGCTCTGGCTGGGGGTGTCGGCCTTCCGCGCACCCCAACCGGACGCCGTGGAACCGCCACTGAGCCGGAGCCTCGGCTCCGACGCGGCGCTGCGTGACTGGCTGCGGGCCACGGGCGGCGCCCCGGACCGGCTGCTGGGCGACGACAGCCTCTGGACCGCGTTCGCGCCCGTACTGCGCAACGATCTCGGACTCGCGGACAGCTGGGACCACGAGACACCCGCGAAACCTCTTCCGGTACCGCTGACCCTCTTCACCGGTACGGACGACACCGTGGTGGCCCCCGGCCAACTGGACGCCTGGCCCCACCTGACGGACGACTTCCTCGGGCTGCACACCTACGCGGGAGCGCACTTCTATCTGAACGACCACCGAAAGGAGCTGACCGGGACCATCACGCGGACGATCCGCACCCTGCTCCGGCCGAGGCCGACGTACACACCGGATGGGGCGCCATGACCGCGGACGAGCCGCGCCGCCCGCGACGTCGGGCCGCCCCTACCTCGACGCCTCCTCACGGACGCGTTTCCGGTAGCGCAGCGGCGGCTCCCCGGTCTCGCGTTTGAAGGCGGTGCTGAAGGCGCTCTCCGAGGCGTAGCCCAGAGCGGACGCCAGCGCGCCGACCTGCTCGTTCCCCTCCCGGAGGGCGCGCTGTGCGAGCAGCATGCGCCAGTGGTGGAGATAGGTGAGCGGCGGCATGCCCGCCACGGCGCGAAAGCGCGTGGCGAAGGCCGTACGTGACATGGCGGCCGCCTGTGCCAGGGTCTCCAGCTGCCAGGCCGTGCCCGGTTGGGCGTGCATGAGCGTCACCGCCGTGCGCAGCCGTTCGTCCGTCAGCAGACGCAGCCACCCGGCGCCGGCGTCCCGGCACCCCGGGAACGGACCGTGGACACCCGCGGCTACGAGGTCCAGTTCGCGACCTTCGCGGCCGGTTACGAGTACACGACGGCCTACGCGCAGTCCAAGACGGCCAACGTGCTCTTCGCGGTCGAGCTGGACCGTCGCTGGTCCGCCGACGGCATCCGCGGCTACGCGGCCCATCCGGGCATTGTCGTCGGCACCAGTCTCAACAGTGCCGGCGGCCAGGAGGGGCTGCGGGCCATGGGCCTGATCGACGAGACCGGCCGCCCGGTCATCGACCCCGACCGCGAGAAGAAGACACCCCGACAGGGGGCCGCCACCGTCGTGTTCGCGGCCACCAGCCCCCTCCTCGCGGACATCGGCGGGGTCTATCTGAGGAACAGCGACATCTCGGAGCTGGACGACGAGCAGCGGCCCTTCGACCCGCGGCACCCCAACTCCGCCGTCACGTCCCACTCCATCGACCCGGAGTCCGCCGGGCGCCTCTGGGCGCTGAGTGAAGATCTGTTCAAGCGGTAGGTGCCGTACGACGCGTGGCGCCGCACACTCCGGCGTACCGGGCGCCGGGCCGGCCGCGAGGCACAATTGGGGCCGCCGCCTCGCGGCCCCCGCCGAGCAGTCCGTTGCCCGGCGGGCACCCCCTCCCACTCCTGCCGAAGGGCCCACGACATGAGCAGCCGCGCGGACGCGATCAAGTCGGTCCCCCTCACCCCCGAGCTGTACGACTACCTCCTGGCCCAGGCCGAACCGCCAACTCCCGTCCAGGAAAAGCTGATCGCGCGCACGCGGGCGCTCGGTGGGCCCGCCAGGATGCGCACTCCGCACGAACAGGCCGTCCTGCTCACCCTGTTGGCCCGGCTGACCGGCGCGCGCAGCATCGTCGAGGTGGGCACCTTCACGGGATACTCGACCCTCGCACTGGCCCAGGGCCTGGCCCCCGGCGGTCGCGTCCTCGCCTGCGACGTCTCCACGGAGTGGACCGCCATCGCCCAGCAGGCGTGGGAGGAGGCCGGGGTCCGGGACCGTATCGACCTCCGGATCGCCCCGGCCCTCGACACCCTCGGATCCCTGCCGGCGGAGCCGCTGATCGACCTCGTCTTCCTGGACGCCGACAAGCCGGGCTACCGCGCCTACTGGGACGAACTCGTACCGCGCGTGCGTCCGGGCGGGCTCCTCCTCGCCGACAACGTGTTGTACGGCGGTGAGGCGGCCAACGCCGACGCCGAGGGGAACGGCCTGGCGATCCGCGAGTTCAACGCACATGTCCGTGCCGACGACCGGGTCGAGTCGGTGCTCCTGCCGATCGCGGACGGTCTGACCATCGCCCGCAGACGCTGACCGCGCCTGTTGCGGGCCCGTGGTGCAACTCCCGTTGTCCGTAGGATAGTTGCACCATCGTGTGTGGCACACACGAGACGTATGTCGTTCGGCGACGAACCGCAACGGGGGAGCCGATGGAACTCAGATTCGAGACGACAGGACCGGACCGGGAGGGAGATCTGCGCTCCCTCTACAACTGGCTCGCGGATGACCGGGCCCTGCGTGGCCATGTCCGTATCGAGGCGGTCACCGGCGCGGAGGCCGGGCGGATGGGCCCCAGCCTCGACGCGGTGCTCGCGTCGATCTCCGCGGGAGCGGCGCTGGGGCAGCTGCCCTACTCGTACTTGGCCTGGCGTCAGGGCAGAAGAACGCGGACGCCGGTCACCATCAACATAATCGGGGCGGACGCGGCGGAGACCGAAGCCGTCCTGCGCAGATTCGGACTGGAGCCACCCGCCGGGGGAGCCGCCCCCCATCCGGACGACTCCGACCCCGAACCCGACCCCGGCCCCGACGCGGACCCCGACCTCCGTCGCACCCCCGGGAGCGCGTCGTGACCGTTGTCGAGCAGCCGGACGGGCAGCGGCTGGAAGGCCCTTCCCGGCGGATCGATCCGAACCGCTCGACCTGCGTCCTGATCGGGGTGGACCGCTACACCCATCTCGACTCACTGCGTGGCGTCGCGCACAACCTCGTCGGGTTACGGGCCGCCCTGACCGACAAGGAGATCTGGGGCATCCCCGACGACCGGGTCACGACCGTGTCGAATCCGGGAGCCCCCTCCGAACTGGTCGGTCCGATCCGGGAGGCCGCCAAGCGGGCGGAAGACACCCTGATCGTCTACTACGCCGGGCATGGCCTCCTCGACCGGCATGACCAGAAGCTGCATCTGACCTTGCCCGACTCCGCCGAGGACCAGCCGGACACCTGCGTCCGTGCCGCCGACGTACGCAGGGCGATCCGGGACCATGGCTCGGCCCTGCGCCGGGTGCTCATCCTCGACTGCTGCTTCAGCGGACAGGTGCTGACGGAGATGTCCACCGCCGACCGCGGGGTGCGGGGCGGGAAAGTGGCCGTCGGGACACTGCGGGACGTCGAGGGCTCGTACGTGATGACCTCCGGGCCGCGCAACAGGCCCTCGCACGCCCCCGATCCGAAGAGCTGCACCGCGTTCACCGGCGCCCTGGTCGACATCATGCGCCAAGGGGTTCCGGACGGTGCGGGGATGCTAGGGCTGCACGTGCTCTTCGAGGCCGTCAAGGCGCGTATCGCGGGCATGCGCCCGGAGCTGCCGCAGGAACCGCAGGACGAGGACCGTAACGGGGTCGGTGGTCTGGAGTTCATCCGCAACGTGGCGGTGCTGCCGCCCCTTGCCGTTCCCACCGTCCCGCCCCCACCGGTGCGCGGAGGCCGGACGGCGCTCTGGTCGCTGCTCGCCGGGGCGACGGGCCTGGCGCTCGGGCTGGTCCTGCCGCCGGCGGTGGACCGCTGGCAGGAACTGCACCCGGCCGAGGCCACCGGCGCGTGCTCTCCCAAGGCCGTACTGCTCGACCATTCCGACGCTCTCAACAAGCAGGAGGTGAACAACGAACCGGTGGAGGGAATCTCGGCCCTCGGTCTGCTGTCCGCCGATCCCCCCGCCGCACTCGCGCTCGCCGACAACTCACCGGGCCGGGTCTTCCCGCTCGAACTCGGCTCGCCGTACAGCCTGGAGCCCTCGGCGGGCACGGCCTACACCCTGCGTCCGGCGGAGGGCGGCAAGCTCCCGGACTGGTACGACGGCGAGGCCCTGGTCGTCGAGAAGGGCGGCAGGACGATGCTGATCGGTTCCGAGACCGGTCCCGCCATCCGCCGGTTCGACATCGCCAGCGGAAGGCAACTCGGCGAAGCCATCGCCGTGCCGAAGGAGCTCCAGTACCCGCCGGCGGGTGGTGCCCTGGTGGGCCGGGGCATCGAATCGCTCACCGTCTCCCCCGACGGCCGCTATCTGTACGCCGGTTGGGAGGCCCCGCTCGCCCAGGACGGCGATTCCCGCGGCCGCCACATTCTGCGCATACAGCGCTACAGGGGAACGCACGGAGGCGCGTACACCCCGGACAGGCAGTACGCGTATCTCTCCGCGGACGGGATGTATCTCGTCGAGCTGGCCGCGGTCGACGGCGGCCGGTTACTGGCGCTGGAGCGCCAGTTCACGTCGAACCTCGGCAACGCGATCCAGGTCGCCGAGATCTCACTGACGAACGCTCGAGACGTGACGGACGAGAAGGCCCTGTACAACCTGCCGGCCGACATCTTCGCCAAGACCGAGCTTGTCTTCGACCTGGCTCAATGCCCCGCGGGCGGCCCCGGGGAAGTGGCGTCACTGCAGTCGAGACAACTCAACCCGCTGCTCGACAACGTCGAGGGCATGGCCCTGGGAGGTACGTGGACCGACGGCCGCTACAAAGGGTGGCGCCCGTTGTATCTGGTCTCGGACGACAACGGCAGCGAGGGGCAGATCACTCGGTTGTACTCGGTGGCGGTCCGGCTTTCCTGAGCGCCCTCACCGGTCCGGACGACGGGCGCCGAATCCGGGGCCGGTGTCAGGCTCGCGCCCGGGTATCCGAAGCGGCCCTTGGCCGCGAGCAGGACACGCTCCCGCACGTCCGGCCGGGAGTTCAGCCATCGGCACTGCCTCTCCGTCGTTGCCCGATGCCGGCAGTTGGAGCGCACTCCGGGTCAAGGCCGAACGATGCCGGTTCCAGCCGCGGCCGCCGGCACGCGCGCCCGCGGCCCCGGCTCAGTTCTGGCGTACCACCGGCACCGTGTCGCACCCGCGGAGCCGCGCGTCCCTGCGGGCCCGGCCCGACGAGGTGCCGCTGCCCACCGCCCGGCCGTCGACGACCGCGAGCCAGTCGCCCGGGGACAACTCCGGCCGCAGCGTGTCCAGGCCGGTCGGTTCCAGGGCCTTCAGGAGCGCCGGGTCCGGGTCCGGGGAGGTGGTGGACGTCGCCGTACGCGGTGTTCCCGCACGCCACTCGGCGGTGGTCCGCTCGCCCCCCTTGGCCCGTGACCAGAGCACGTGCTGCAGCACGATCAGCGGTCCCAGCGCCGTCAGGAGCGGGAACGCCCCCGTCAGCGCTCCCAGGCCGAACAGCAGGCTGACGCCCGCGGACACCGCCAGGCCGACCACGGCCGCGAGGACGCCGGCGGCCCGTCCGAAAGCCTTGACCGCGACCAGCGGGAACAGCACCAGGAGCAGCAGGTCGCCCAGTCCGAGCGCCACCGGCGGCCTGCCCTGGGTGACCGCCAGCAGCGGGGCGAACGGCAGCCCCATGACCTGGGCGGCGAACCGGTCCATCACGGAGGTGAGTCCGGTCGCCACCAGGTCGTAGCAGCAGAGCGCGCCCGCGAACCACGCCGCGTGGACGGAGCGCATCCCGCTCTGCGCCCACATGTTGGCCACGCCCACCACGGCGACGGCGAGCAGTACGTCGGTGAGCACCGTCACGGCGACCGGCAGGTCCGCGAACGCGCAGACGGCGGTGACGGCCACGGAGAGCGCCGAGGCCGCCCAGGCCCGCCCGCCGCCGATCAGCGGCGCGAGAGTGAACTGGAGCGCGGCGCAGAGGACCAGGCCGAACACGACGGCCACCGCGGTCCGGGGCAGTGCCAGATACACCAGGGGAGCCGCCACCACGACGGCGGTCATCACGGCGACGTCGGGCAGTTCGTACTTGCCGACCGGGGGCCGGGGCATCCGGACCCGGGCGAAGTAGCCGGCGCCCGCCACCGTGATCGCGGCGACGGCGCAGTTGAGGCCCACGAGGGCGATGGCGGTACTCATGCCGGGCTCGCCATGCGTACGGCGGCGGGGCGGGGCGACTCGAAGGTGTGCTCGCGCAGATCGGCGCGGACCGGGCCGGTCGGCGGCAGGGTGGCCGGGTCGTCGTGGAGCACGATGCCGTCCAGCGCGAGGCCCGCCGCGGTGGCCCGCTCCTCCAGCCCGCCGAGGAGCGCTTCGGCGGGCAGCCTGCGGACCAGGACATGGAGCACGGGGCCTCCGGGTTCTTCGACCAGGGCGTAGCGCGCGGGCAGCGGGACGTCCCGCTCGGCCTCCAGCAGGTTCAGCACCGACCGGGTGGGCACCGCGACGCTCAGCGGACTCGACCAGCGGCCGAGGATGGGCGAGGTCGCGGGCAGATGGGACAGCTCGCACGTGGGGTCGGCCTCGGGGCGCGCGACCAGGTCGCCGGTCGCGTACCGCAACAGCAGTGTGCAGTCCCGGTAGGGCACGTACGGCGTCGACACGATGATGCCGGTGGCGCCCGGCGGCGTCGGCTCATGTGTCACGGGATCGAGTATCTCCAGGTGCCCGAACTCCGTGGTGTGGTGCAGATGTCCCTCGGTGCACGGCATGCCGCCCGACGGGAGGGTCTCGGTCATCATGTACGACGTGGAGATCCGGGCGCCCAGCGCGGCGGCGGCCCGCTCCTTCAGCGGTTCGGAGAGCACCTCGCCGCCGACGCCGACGGATTCCAGGCCGAAGTCCGACGCGTGCCAGCCGCTCCGCTCCGCCTCCTCGACCAGGGCGGAGAGATAGGACGCGGAGACCGTCAGATGGGTGATCTGCGGGGCCTTGTCCCGCAGGCCGAGCGGTGTGGCCAACCGGTCCAGCGCCACGGCCGGGTCCACGGTGCCGATCTGGACGAACGAGGCACCGACGCGGGTCACCGACTCCTCCACGTTGAGCAGTGGCAGGGTCGCCCGCGAACAGCCCGCGTACGCCATGGTGTGGCGGGGCCGCAGGCCCATGCCGAGCACGGCCGAGACGGTGCTCATGGCGACCGAGATCTCCACCTCGGCCCTGGAGTACCAGACCGTGGTGGGGGTGCCGCTGGTCCCGGTGGTGAGCGCCATCAGCGCGGGGGCGGAAGCGGCGGACACGAACGCGGCCGGCAGACCGCGCAGGGCTTCTTTGGGCGTGACCGGCACCCGGTCCCAGGTCTCCGGGGTGAGGGTGGCCGGGTCGAGTCCCAGGACGTCGAAGGTCCGCCGGTAGTGGGCCGTGTGCCGGGCGGCGGCCTGTGCCGTGGCCCGCAGGCTGCGTTCCATGACGGTCCGTCGTACGGCGGGGTCGACGGACCCCGACTGACCGGGGAGCAGGGCCGAGTCCGCTCCGGGCTCGCCGAACTCCGCCAGGGTCGCGACCAGGTCCCGGGCGATGCGTTCCAGGTCCCGCGGTCGGATGGGACGGTTGCGCAGGATCGCCATGCCGTAGCGGAGCTGACTGAGGGCGGTGCCGAACAAGGTGCCTCCTGAGGCCTGGACCGGGTTGTTTTCCCGGTCCAGGCCGGGGGCGACCGTCAGATCATGCTGGCGAACATGGCCGCGGTGAGCGTGCTGAAGGCGTACTTGACGTAGTGCTTGACCATGATGGATCTCCCTTGTTCGCGCCGCCCGGGGGGCGGCTGGGCTCCTGGTGGTGCACTCCCGACCGGGGACGGCCGTTCGATGAACGCGACCATAGAGCAGGGCAGTTGACCGATCAACGGTATCTACCAACCAGTTGAGCCGCGGATGCCCGGCCGGCCACGCCTTCGCGCTGGTCAGGGCCCGTCCGGGCGTCGCTGATTGCGCGTCAGATTCATCTGGCGCCCCGCTTCGGGCGGTGGGGCCCGAGGGCCTGTTCGCCGACGGCTCGGCGCGGGGCATATGCGGTCCGACGGCAAGGATTGGTCACCCCGGAAATTTCGACTTGATTCAGTCGCCGACTGACCGGATCTCTCTTTTCCTTTCCGTTTGTCGCATCGATGTGACAGCTTTTCCGGGGCAGGTGGTCAGTGAATAGAACGAAGGGGGGCGTACTGGGGAGCACATGTGCATGCCGGGGGCTCACGGCGGTATGAAAAGTGCCTCACCTTCCGGTCGGAACGGAGTTCCTGTCGGCGTATCAGGGGCAGTGGATGTGATGCCGACCGATGACCGACCACTACAAGGGGACGCGCATGATCATTGTTCAAGTCGTACACAGGGTCGGACTGTTCCGTTCCGCCCTCGTCGCGTTGTTGCGCTGCGAGGAGACACTCGACGTTTCGGCCTCGCCCCGACGGCCGGGTCGCCAGGGGGCGCACGGTCCATCGCCGCACGTCTGGGTGACCGACATCGACTGTCTCGATGACCCGGCGCGCACGGGACGGTCCGGACCCGGCAACGGGCAGGGCGGTATGGGGGCGTTATTGGTTCTGACCTCGGCGAGAAAGCCGGGAGCACTGCTGAGGGCATTCGAGGCGGGGGCGCTGGGATATGTCAACAAGGACGGCGATCCCAGCCGGTTGATCGAGGGCATTCACCAGGTCGCGCGCGGTGAGCGATTCGTGGATGATTCCCTGGCCTGTGATTTCCTCCAGGCGACGAAGATTCCCCTGACACCGCGTGAGTTGAGCGCACTGGCGCTCGCCGCGCAGGGGGCGCCGATCGGCGAGATCGCGAAGTCGCTGAATCTGTCGAGCGGGACGATACGCAATTACCTGGCCTCCGCCATACGCAAGGTCGGCGCGCGCAATCGTATGGACGCCATTCGCATCTCCCAGGACGCGGGATGGCTGTAGCGGTGGCTGTAGCGGTGGCGGTGGCTGCGACGGTGCCGGTGGCCGCGAGCCGGGTTGCGGCCGGGGGAGTTCAGCGGTCGGCGGCCGGCGGCGTGTGCTGCCAGTGGCCGACCAGGTCGCGGTAGAGCGGGGAACTCGTCAGCAGTTCGTCGTGGGTGCCGAACCGTGGCGCGGTGCCGTCCAGCACAAGTACCCGGTCCGCCCGGCGCGCGGACGACAACCGGTGGGCCACGACGATCAGCGCGCCGTCACGCGCGCGCGTTCCGTCGGCGAGGGCCCGCGCGGCGAACGCGCGTTCGGCGTGGGCCTCGGCGACCGGGTCCAGATGGCAGGTGGCCTCGTCGAGTACGACGAGCGGCGCGGGGGAGAGGTAGGCGCGGCACAGCGCCAGCGACTGGCGCTCACCGTGGGACAGCGCCCGGGGGTCGAGTACGGCCTCCGGGCCGCCCAGTCGGCGCACGAGGGCTTCGGCGCCCAACGCCTCTACCGCGTAGGCCAGTTCGGCGTCCGAGGCGTCCGGCCGCAGATGCAGGAGATTGTCACGGACACTGCCGGTGAAGACGTACGCCTGCTGCGGGATCAGGACGCGGCGCTCCGCCAGCTCCTCGGCGGTGCTGCCGGTCACCGGCTCCCCGCCGAGCAGCACCGTACCGAGGTCGGGCGTGACGAGCCCGGAGACGACGCCCGCGAGGGTGGACTTGCCGATGCCGCTCGGGCCGACGACGGCGATGTGTTCGCCGCGCCGGACGGTGAGGTGGAGGTGTTCCAGTACGGGAGGTGAGTCGGGACCGTAGGCGTGGGTGACGGCGCGTACCTCGACCGCCGGCGCGGGACGGTCGCGGGGAGCGCGTACGGCTCCGACGCCACGGCCGTGCCCGAGCCGCCGGGGCGCGGGCACCGACGACTCGGGCACCGACGGTTCGGGCA
>NZ_JBHUZM010000047.1:0-50390 GCF_042667665.1 Streptomyces sp. NPDC057307
GGCCGGCATGGCGGCCTCGGGGCATCGTCTACGCCCCTTTCCCGCAACGGCAGTTGGCGCCGGGCGTGCGACGGCGTGCGATCGTCGCGCGACCCGGGTGAGCCCTGACCCGACCGGGGCTCCCGCCGCTAGGCTGAGGAGAGTTACAGGGGTCCGCGGGCCTCGCACGGTCGAACCGGCCCCGCACGGGGGCGGTTCGACGCGGGAGAGGGAGGGGGCTGCTGTGGACGGCGGCATGGTGGGGCTGCGGATCGCGTCCGCGGTGGTCGTACCGGTACTCAAACGGCTGTTACTGCCGGCCGCCAAGGTGCCGGGAGCGGAGTTCGGCGACCGCCCGATCCCGATCCGCCGGATGGTGGCCTTCAACAAGGAGCACCGCACCCTCAGCGAGGACGATCTGCACAAGCTCGCCCGCGAGTTGGTGCGCCGCGCCGTCCGGGCGGCCGGGCCGCACGATCCGCCGGTCGGCGCCGACGAGCACGACGCGGTCGGCCAGGCCCTGACCCGCACGCTGCACGCGCTCGGCGATCTCGACATGGACGACGTGCACGCCTTCGGGCTCGGCCCCGAGCGGCTCGCCGCCGAACTGTCCCGCCGCGCGGGTCCCGACACCCGCCGCCTCCTCAGTGACGACGCCGCGCGCTTCCACGACCGGCTCCTGGAGACGGCCTGTGTGCATCTGGTACGCCTCTTCTCCCAGCAGCCGGGTTTCGCGGCCCGCGCCCAGATCGAGCAGAGCCGCGAACTGCGCGAGCAGAGCGCCAAGTTGGACCGGCTGCTGGACCGGCTGCCCGACATCAGCCGCCGGGACGCCGACTTCGAGGAGGCGTACGCGCGCTACGTCGTCGAGTGCCACGGCCGGCTCACGATCTACGGCGTCGACCTGCGCGAACCGGACGGCCAGGACTGGCCGTTGGAGTCCGCGTATCTGAGCCTGGAGGCCGTGCCGTACCGGGGCGGGACCGATCCCGTCCCCGTGGTGGACGGCCGGGCGGGCGTCGACCGCGACGCGGAGACCGACCGCGCCGGAGGCCCGGCCGAGGCGCTTCTCGCCAGTCATGAGCGGGTACTGCTGCGCGGGGTCGCCGGCACCGGCAAGACGACCCTCGTCCAGTGGCTGGCCCTCACGACCGCGCAGCAGGACCGGGTGCCCGGCGGTCTGCCGCAGCTGTACGGGCGCGTGCCGTTCGTGCTGCCGCTGCGCGCGCTGGTGCGCAAGGACGCCGAACTGCCCATGCCCGAGGACTTCCTGCGCTGGATCGGCTGCCCGCTGGTGGGCACCGAGCCCGACGGGTGGGCGGCGCGGGTGCTGCAGCACGGGCGCGGTGTGCTGCTGATCGACGGGGCGGACGAGATCCCCAAGGGCGAGCGGGCCCGCGCCAGGGCCTGGCTCAAGAAGCTGATCGCCGTCTTCCCGGGCAATCTGTGGCTGCTCACCTCCCGCCCCTCGGCCCTCGACCGGGAGTGGCTGGCCCGCGAGGGCTTCCAGGAGTTCACGCTCACCGCGATGCGCCCCGCCGACATGCGGCAGTTCATCCGGCGCTGGCACACGGCGGCCAGGGCCACGGAGGAGTTGGGCGAGTCGCTGACCCAGTCGCTGCGCAGCAGCCCCGAGTTGAGCCGGCTGGCGACCAACCCGCTGATGTGCGCGCTGATGTGCGCCCTCCACCGGGAGCGCCGCGGCTTCCTGCCGCAGGGCCGTTCCTCGCTGTACGAGGCGGCGCTCTCCATGCTGCTGGAGCGGCGTGACCTGGAGCGTGAGGTGTACGGTCGCGGCCACCGCCCCGAGCTGGACCAGAAGTCGGCGACGGAGCCGCTCCAGCGGCTGGCGTACTGGCTGCTGCGCAACGAGCGGACGCAGCTGGAGCGGGCGGACGCGGTGGACGTGGTGCGCCGGCTTCAGCCGTCCGTACCGCGTCTCGCCGAGGTCGGTACGCCGGAAGAGGCACTGCAGCTCCTGTTGGAGCGCTCGGGCCTGCTGCGCGAGCCCGCCACCGGCGCGGTGAGCTTCATCCACCGGACGTTTCAGGACTTCCTGGGTGCCCGTGCGGTGCTGGAGGAGCGCGACATGGGCATGCTGGTGAACAACGCACACTTGGACCAGTGGGAGGACGTGGTTCAGATGGCCGTCGCACAGGCACGACACCAGGAACGCGCCGACCTGCTGACCCGTCTGCGGGAGCGCGGCGACCGGGAGAAGGACGCGGCGGTGCAGGCGCGGCTGCGGCTGCTCGCCCTCGCCTCCCTCGAACAGGCCACGCGTCTGGAGCCGACGGTGCGTGAGGCGATCGAGGACCGGGCCGCGCGGATGCTTCCGCCGCGCAGTCTGCGCGAGGCGAGATCGCTCGCCCAGACAGGCCCGTTGCTGCTCGGTCTGCTGCCCCGGGCGAAGGACCTGACGGGTGACGAGGAGCTGGCCACCGTCCACGCGATATGCCAGATCGGCGGGGACGCCGCCATCCCCCGGCTGCGCGAGTTCCTGGGGACGAGCCAGTCCGCCGTCCGGGCGCAACTCCTGGACCACTGGGACCGGTTCGACACGCTGGTGTACGCCGAGGAGATCGTGCGGCCGCTGCTGGAGACCGCCCCGGACGAGGTCGTCACGGTGCGCTCGCACGCCGAGCTGGACGCCCTGCGCACCATGTCCGGCTATCAACGCGTGGGGCTGCACGGCGACTTCGGTCCCGAGGAGATCCGTACGGCGCTGAACCCGTGCCGGCTGCGCGAGCTGCGGTTGCACAACACGCTGCAGCTGGAGGACCTGGAGCTGCTGTCCGTCTACCCCCAGTTGGAGACGCTGGCGCTCCAGGGCTGCCGGAACGTGAAGGATCCGACGCCGCTGACCCGGCTGCCGCACCTCCGGCGGCTGGAACTGCGGGACCTCCCCCAGTTCGAGCCCTTGCTGAAGCTGTCGGACTGCCCTTCGCTGGAAGGGCTGTTGGTGGGGTCGGAGGTGCCGTGGCGCGGGCTGTCCGATCTGCCGCGCGCCGCCTCGCTCCGGCTGCTGTCCCTGCCGCCTGCGGCGGCGCAGCTCGCGGGGATCGTGCACTGCCGGGGACTTGAGGAGCTACGGCTCCAGGACGCGAGCGATCGCGTGACGCCCGATGAATGGGGTTCGCTCCTCGGCGAGTTGCCGGAGCTGCGGAGGCTGACCCTGTCGCCGCAGCAGCTCAGCATGCTGCTGTTCGCGCCGCGTACGGAGATCCCGCAGGTCACACACCTGACGGTGCGGGCCAGGGCGGGTGCGGCGGTGCCCCTGCGTCGGATCGCCAGGCGGCTGCCGGGACTTGAGGAGATTCATCTGTCCCAGGTCTCGGAGCTGGATCTGGGCTCGCTGGCCGGGCTGCGCCGACTGCGTCTGGTCCGGCTCTCGTACGCGGGTGAGATCCGCGGCGCGGACTCCCTCCCCGACAGCGTCGAACTCGACATCCATCCGCATCCCTGACGCCGCCGCCGGGGTCCTGACACCGGTGCCGGGGCCGTCCTGAGGCGCGCGCCCTCCCGAGTCCCACCTGTCACAACCAGGTGACAGAGTGTGGTGCCGACCTGGCGAGGGGGTTACCCGGCCGGTAAGTTCTATGATTCCAGGCTTAATTGGTATGGATGTCAGCGGTTGGTGTCTCGGGGAAGCGGTGCCGCCCACCTCCGGGCTCGTGGCTGCCGGTCAGCGACGGACGAAGGGGGCGTGACGCGACCACATGTGCCCGTCGGACACGTCACCGCTCCACGGCCGGGATCCGCTGCTGCGCTCGCTCGTCCCCCGGCTCACCGGTCTGACGTACGACGAGAGGTCCCGTACGCCCAGGGAACTCCACGGCGATCTGCCCGTGGTGCTGGTCACGGGCCAGCACGGCATGGGGCGCAGTGCCGTCCTGGCGGACCTGGCGGCGCACTACCGGGACCGGCTCCCGCTGGCCCACGTCAGGGTCGTGCCGACCGAATCGGGTGCGCTGCCTTTCGGCCCGGCCCGGGGTACGGCCGCCACCGCGTCGACCCTCGTCGGAGTTCTGGCGGAGCTGGTGTGCGGTCTCGCGCCGGAGCTGCGGCGCCGCTTCCCGGTCCTGACGCCCGGGCTGTTCGCCGTCTCCGGCTGGGAACGGGGCAACGCCGAGCAGCGGGACGCGACGTGCCTGCTGCACGCCCGGCTGCTGCTGGCGTGCCGGCTCGCCGACGGGGACGAGGACACGCTGCGGCACACCTGGGCCGGCGCCGTCGAGGGCCGGCTGGAGGGCCCGCCGGCCGATGACGCGGAGCGGGACCGGGAGGCGGTCACCGGCGCCGTGCTGGCCGAGTACACCGAGCGGTACGGACCGGGCGCGGCCCGCGAGTGGTACGCGCGCCGCTTTCCGCCGGGCACGGACGGGCAGGATCCGCTGCCACTGCTCGGGGAGTGGTTCCAACAGGGCGGTGACTACCGGGACTTCGCCGAGCAGAGCCTGATGGCGGCCTTCCTGCACGATGTCGCCGCCTCGTACGGCAGGCTCCAGCGGTGGAACCGGGAGCCCTGGCCGCTCGTACTGCTCGACGACGCCCATCTGACGGCGGGTCAGGCGTTTCTCGATCTGCTCCTGAAGAACCGCGCGCTGCCCGAGCGCCCCGACCACGAGGAGCTTGTTGTCGTGGCCACCCGGCTCGGCGAGCTGCCGGAGGAGGACGACGCCGCGATCCGGCGGGAGCTGCCCGACCTGGTGAAGTCGTCCGGCTGGGAGCGCCGGGGCCGTGTCCCCTCCGCCGGTCTGCTCGCCGTACCGCTCGCGCCGCTGAGCCGGGACGACATCCTGCCCCTGCTGGTGCCGGACCGGCCGGCCAGGCCGCTCCACCCGTATCTGGCCTCCGCCGTGCACTCGCTGACCGGCGGGCATCCCGCGGCGACCACCGTGCTGTGCGCGGCTGTCCTCGACGCCACCGAGCGGGGCGCCGCCGTGGAGCCGCGGGGGCTGCTCGAACTGACCACGAAGGACGGCCGCGCGGTCACCGAGGTGCTGCTGGAGCGGCTGCTTCCGGACCGGCGCCAGCGCGACCGGCTGACCCTGCTCTCGCTGGCCCGCGACAGCACGGCGGCGGAGGCACTGGCGGCCCATCTGCGGTTCCGGGGGCCCGACCAGCTGCCCGCCAACTCGGCCACCGACTACCTGGAGGACCAGCAGTGGCAGCGGCTCACCAGCCCGGACGAGCCGCTGGTCGCCGACACGCTGCTGCAGACGCTGCTCGTGCACGAGGCACGGCGCACCTCGCGGGTGGCGGACGCGGGCCGCAACTGGCAGGAGATCCACCAGTTCCTGCGGATACACCACACGCAGCGCGGCGAGAGTGGAGAGGCGGACGCGCTGCGGCACACGCTCGCGGCCGGGAACGCCGAGACGGTCGTCGCCACGCTGGCCGAGGAGTTCCAGTCCGAGCAGGACGAACAGGCCGCCAGGCACTGGGTGTTGTGCCTGCGGTACGCGGCGACGGCCCCCACACCGCCGACGCCGCCCGCCGGCGAGTGGATCGACGAACGGACCCAGGTCGCGCTCGGGGCGCACGACGGCCGGTACGCGGAGCTGGACGACATCGAGCGCTGCGTCAACCGGCTGCTGCACGCCCTGTGGCACGTGTCGCAGCCGCACACCGAGCCGGACCCCGACATGTGCCGGGCGGTCGGCGAGGAGCTGGCGTACCTCTCACCACGGCACCGGTCCTGGCACGCGGTCCTGGGCCAGGCCGCCCGCAGCTGGCCCGTCGCGGCACGCAAGAAGCGCCCGTTACCCGTCCCCGGCGAGTGAGGAGGAAGCACATGATGGTCCGGCTGCTGCGTCGCCACCCCCGCGAGTGGGGTCCGGTCGACTGGCTCGCCGCCCTCGGTCTGGGGGCGCTGACCGCCGTCGTGATCGTGGTCCTCGTCAACCTCCTGCGGGGTCCGGGCCCCTGCGGTGACGACCTGAAGGAGATCGGCGGCGACTGCGTCGGAGTCACCGCGGGCGCGTTCGAGGCGGACCCGGAGATCGCGAGCCTCATCCAGGCGGTGGCGGACGAGAACACCCGGGTGCGCGAGGGCTGGGAGTCGCCGTCGAGCGGGCCCAAGATCCCTTACGTACGGATCGCGTTGATGATGCCCTTCACCGCCGACGAGCACAGCGCGATGACCACGGACATGATCCGCCGGGGACTGGCCGGCGCGCTGGCGGCGCAGCGGCAGGCCAACGCCTTCGGCGGGCCGCACTATCAGTTGCTGCTCGCGCCCGACGGCCGGAACCTCGACCAGTGGGAGCCCGTCGTCGACCGGCTCGCCGAACTGGCGAAGGACAGAAGCGCGCCGCTGGTCGGCGTGACCGGGATCCCGAGCAGCACCCCGGAGACGCGGGACACCATCAAGGCACTCAGCAAGCTCAAGATCCCGACCGTCGGCCCGGTCATCACCTCGGCCGACATGAACTCCACGTACTTCTTCAAGACCTCGCCGAACAACGACCAGTTCGCCCGCGCGCTCAAGCTCTACCTGGACAGGAACCCGCAGGACCGCAAGGGATTCCTGGTCTGGGACAACCGCGACGAGGACGTCTACTCGAAGAATCTGCGCGGCGTCTTCGAGGAGCACTTCAACGCCACGTACGACCTGTCGGACCACAGCTCCAACTTCATCGGCTCGTCGGGCACCGCCGAGGGCATCCCGCAGCGGTTCACCGACGCCGTACAGAAGATCTGCAACGAGAAGTCCGACACCGTCTTCTTCGCCGGCCGCGACCAGGACCTGCCCGCCTTCGTCGCACGCCTCGCCCAGGAGGGCGACTGCGGTCGCACCTCGGAACTGCGCATCCTCAAGGTCGGCATAGGGCTGGAGCCCACCCTCACCGCGGAGGAGCCCAAGCGGTGGCTGGAGGAGGCGCGGGCCAGGATCGTCGACGCGTCAGCCGTCGATCCCGCCTGGTGGAACGAGTCGGCCGAACCGAAGAAGGCGCTCGGCCGATTCCTCGACAGCTTCCGGGAACTGACGAACGATCACGAGCTGGGCCGGGCGCCGCTCGACGACGGTTACGCGGTGATGTACCACGACGGCTTCACCCTGCTCGCCGACGCCGTCGACCGCACGTTCACGGAGATCAACGAGAACGAGGACGACAGCCGGACGCGGGGCGGTCTGTATCTCCCCTCGAAGGACGACGTCTACCACACGCTCGTCATTCCCAGCATCTCCGGCAACACGTGCACGTCCTGTCTGGTGGGCGCCGCCGGGACGTACGGCTTCGCGGGGCCGGACGTGAACGACCAGTGGGCCGTCTGCAAGCCCGTGCCGGTCGTCGAGTTCCCGCCGCGACCGGGCGGCCGGGACCCGTCGCCCGTCTACCACACGTACCGGGGCGCGGCGGCGAACGCCTGCCCGTCGTGACGTCGGGCACGCGTCCAGGCTCGGGCTCGGGTGAACCGGGCTCCTCCTGGGGCGAGTTACAGCAGGTCCGGGGCCCACACGTAAAATCCGCCGGGAACGGGGAGGGGCGTGGTGACGACGTCGAGAAGGCCCGATCGGGCCCGTGAACAGCAGGCACGGCAGAGGCGACAGGGGCGGTACGGAAACGGGGACGACGGGCCACGCGACAAGGACGACGAGCCGGGCTGCGTCGAGACGTGCCTCGACAGCTACGTCGGGTACCGGCAGTGCTGCCCCCAGCTGTGGCTGATCGCGCTGCCCGCTCTCCTCCTCCCCCTGCTACGCCGCCCCTCGGCCGGCCCGGACCCGTCGGCACCCCGGCCCGCCGGGCGGACGGCCGGTGCGATGTACGCCGCCGTCCGCCACTACCGGACGGAGATCAGCCCGGACCGGCCGCCGTGCTGCCCGTACACCCCGAGCTGCTCCACCTACGCGGTCAAGGCCCTGCACCGCCACGGCGCGCTGCGCGGTGGGCTCCTGATGCTGGGTCGGCTGCTGCTCTGCCGGCCGGGTGCGGCCCGCCGCCGGGGTTTCCGGGATCCGGTCCCGGAGTAAGCGCGCCCGTCCGCGCCGCCTGCGTCCAAGTCGGCTCCCGATGCGCAATGCTGACGGGGCGACAGGGGCGACGGGAGGAACGGTGACGCACGAGACGGACGTGATCGTCGTCGGCGCGGGCGCGGCCGGTCTCTCCCTCGCGTACCGGCTGCGCACCCCTCCCCCCGGCCGCCCGGCTCCGGACGTGACCCTGGTCGACGCCCCCGCCGGGCCGCTGAGGCCGCCCGAGCGGACCTGGTGTTTCTGGGAGACCTCCCCCGGCGATTTCGACGGCGCGCTGACCGCCTCGTGGGACTCGCTGCGCGTACGGGGGCGGGACGGCGCCGCGAGTGTGGGGCGGCCCGCTCCGTACCGGTACAAGATGCTGCGGTCCGGCGCCTTCGAGACGCTGCTGGCCCGGCGGCTCGACGGGCCGGGGGCGCCGCGTCGTGTGGCGGCGCGGATCGACGGGATCAGGGACGTGGCGTCCGGCGCCGAGGTGACGGGCGTCGCCGCCGACGGGAGTCCGCTGACGCTGCGGGGCCGCTGGGTGTTCGACTCGCGTCCGCCGCGTGTCCTGCCCCCCGCGCGGACGACGCTGCTCCAGCACTTCCGTGGCTGGTTCGTCCGGACCGACCGGCCGTCGTTCGACCCCCGGACCGCCGATCTGATGGACTTCCGGACCCCGCAGCCACCGCACGGACTGTCCTTCGGATACGTCCTGCCGACGAGCGCCCACGAGGCGCTGGTGGAGTACACCGAGTTCTCCCGCGAGGTACTGGACGACGCGGGTTACGACGCGGCGCTCAGGCACTACGTCCAACAGGTCCTCGGGCTGGGCCCCTTCGAGGTGACCGCGTCCGAGCAGGGTGTCATCCCGATGACCGACGGCCGCTTCCCGCGCCGGGTGGGCCGTTCGGTGTTCCGTATCGGGACCGCCGGTGGTGCCACCCGGCCGTCGACCGGCTACACCTTCGCCGCCGTACAGCGGCAGACGGGGGCGGTCGCCGCCGCGTACCACGCGGGCCGGGTGCCCGAGCCGCCGCCCGCCCACTCGGCGCGGGCCAGGGCGATGGACGCGGTCCTGCTGCGAGGACTGGACAGCGGGCGGGTCGACGGTGCCGCGTTCTTCGAGGGGCTGTTCCGGCGCGTCCCGATGGAACGGCTGCTCCGTTTCCTGGACGGTGACACCCGTCCGTACGAGGACTTCGCGATCGGCCTGCGCACCCCGGTGGGTCCGATGCTGCGCACCGTCGCCGAACTGCCCTGGCTCACTCGCCGGGCACCGAGAGGGAGGGATGTCGGATGACGCTCCTGCACGACGCGGAACTCTCCGCCGCGTTCGACCATGCCGCACTCAGCTACGACCGGCTGGTCGCGGTCAACCCCGGCTACCACGCGCACCTCAGGCGCTCCGCGCGGCGCCTGCGGCTGCCCCGTGGCGGCGCCGGGCTGCGGCTGCTCGACCTGGGCTGCGGGACGGGCGCGTCGACGGCCGCGCTGCTGGCCGCCGCCCCGCACGCCGAGATCGTCGCGGTGGACGCCTCGGCCGGGATGCTGGAACGGGCGGCCGGCAAGCCGTGGCCGGGGAGCGTCTCGTTCGTCCACGCACCGGTGGAGCGGCTGGCCGACGCGGGCGTCACCGGCCCGTTCGACGCGCTCTTCGCCGCGTATCTCTTCCGCAACGTCACCGATCCGGACGGCACACTCGCCGCCGTACGGTCCCTGCTCGCGCCGGGCGGCCGGCTCGGTGTGCACGAGTACGCGCTGGGCGGGCGCGCCGTGGACCGCGCGGTCTGGACGGCCGTGTGCAAGGGCATCGTCCTCCCCGCCGGGCGGCTCGCCGGTGACGCGGACCTCTACCGTCATCTGTGGCGCAGCGTGGTCGAGTTCGACACGGCGTCGGGCTTCGGCGACCGGTTGCGCCGTGCCGGGTTCGCGGAGGTGCGGGTGCTGCCGATGCCGGGCTGGCAGACGGGCATCGTGCACACCTTCGTGGGGCGCTCGCGGTGAGCGGCCCCACCGCGCCCCGCCGGGGCCGGGACCGTCGTGCCCAGGTCGTCCGAGCGGCGCCGGGGCGCAGTCGGTTCGGCGGGACCGACGCGCCGGGCGTCGCGGTCGTCGGTGGCGGCATCGCGGGCCTCGCCGCCGCCACGGCGCTCGCGGAGCGCGGCGCGCGCGTCACGGTGTACGAGCGTGAACAGGGCCTCGGCGGTCGGCTGGCCGGCTGGCCCGTCACGCTGGCCGACGGTTCGACGGCCACCATGAGCCGGGGCTTCCACGCCTTCTTCCGGCAGTACTACAACCTCCGGGGGCTGCTCCGGCGGGCCGATCCCGGCCTCGGCATGCTCACCGGGCTGCCGGACTATCCGCTGCTGCACGGCGGGGGCCTGTACGACAGCTTCGCGCGGGTCCCCCGGACGCCGCCGTGGAGCGCCCTGGGGTTCGTCGCGCTCAGCCCCACCTTCGGCTGCCGCGATCTGACCCGGATGGATCCGACGGCCGCGCTGCCGCTCCTCGATGTGCGGGTGCCCGAGGTGTACGAGGAGTTGGACCGGGTCAGCGCCCAGGACTTCCTGTCCGGGATCGGGTTTCCCGAGGCGGCTCGGCATCTGGCGTTCGAGGTGTTCTCCCGCAGCTTCTTCTCCGATCCGGCCGAACTGTCCGCCGCCGAGCTGGTGTTGATGTTCCACATCTACTTCCTGGGGTCGAGCGAGGGCCTGCTCTTCGAGGTGCCGAACGCCCCCTTCCCCGCCGCCTTGTGGGACCCGCTGGGCTCGTATCTCACCGGGCACGGCGTCGAGTTGCGTACCGGTACGGCGGTGGACGAGGTGGCGCCGAGGGCCGACGGCGGACTGACCGTGACGGCGGGCGGGCGGCCACGGCGGTACGACGCCGCGGTGCTCGCGCTGGACAGCGCCGGGCTGCGCCAAGTGGTCGCCGCATCGCCCCAGTTGTGCGACGCGGGGTGGCGGGCGGGGATCGGACGGCTGCGCAACGCCCCGCCGTTCCTGGTGTCGCGGCTGTGGCTGGACCGTCCGGTGGCCGCCGACCGGCCGGGCTTCCTCGGGACCAGCGGGTTCGGCGGGCTCGACAACGTGAGCGTGCTGGACCGCTGGGAGGGCGAGGCGGCGCGGTGGGCGGCCGGGACGGGCGGCTCGGTGGTCGAGCTGCACGCGTACGCCGTCGCCCCCGGCGCCGACCGGGACCGTCAACAGCGGCTGCTGGTGGAGCAGTTGCACCGGGTGTATCCGGAGACGCGGGACGCGCGGGTGGTCGACGCGCGGCACGAGTGGCGGTCGGACTGTCCGCTGTTCCCGGTGGGCGGTTACGGCGACCGGCCCACCGTACGTACACCCGACCCCGCCGTCGTGGTGGCCGGCGACCTCGTACGTACGGACCTGCCGGTGGCGCTCATGGAACGCGCCGCGACCACGGGCTTCCTGGCCGCCAACGCGCTGCTGGAGCGGTGGGGCGTACACGGTCAGACGCTGTGGACCGTGCCGGCCCGGGGGCGGTCGGCCGGGCTGCGCGCGCTGGTGCGGCTGGCCCGGCGGTGACCCGGGCGGTCCACCCGCCGCACGGCGCGGTCCAACCGCCCCACCGCAACGGTCATCCGCCGTACCGCGCGCACTCGCTGTTGTCGCCACCGCTGCGGCAGCCCACGGGCCCGGTCGGCGCCGGTACGGGCCGGTTCCGCTCGTCCTCGTGGGACTGGAGGGCGGCTCCGGCGAAGAAGGCGAGGGCGATGAGCACGGCCGTCGAGCCCTGGCTCACGGCGGTCACGGTGGCACGCGCACGGGCGGCGATCACGGCGGCCACGCCTGCCACCACGGCGACGCCGCCGAGGGCGGGCAGGTACCGCCAGAGGGACACCGTCTCGTTGTCGGAGGCCGGGTCCAGGTCGAAGTGGTCGAGGAACGGCCACAGGACGACGATCACCGCCACGGCGACCAGTTCGAGGAAGACCAGCGCGCACGAGGCCCCCACGTCGGGGCCGCGCTCCGCGCGGGGCTTCACCGAGGCGTCGAAGGCCGGGGGCGCCACGGGCAGGTTGCTCATGCCGAACACCCTGCCGGTCCGGGCGGCGTGGGTGCATGAGTACGTATACCTAGCGACCGCCCGGCCCCCGGAGGCCCGCCGGACACGTCCTAGCCGGGAAAGCGGCCGGTGCTCCGCAGGTGCCAGCGGCGTTCCGCGTACGCGAGGTCGTCGCGCCACAGACGGCCGGCGACCGCGCGCATCAGGGGGCGCAGCGCGGGGGCGACGGCGCGGGCGGCCGTGAAGCCCGGACGGCCGGAGGCGGCGACCACCGCCTCCACGACGGCGGTTCGCGGCCGGCCGTGGCCGTCGTGGCCGAGCGGGGTGGCATGGGTCTCCACCACGGAGCCCCGGCCCTCGCCCTCCGTGATGCGCATGACGACCGTGCGCGGCTCGGGCGCCGTGAAGACGGCGCGTACGGGCACCACCACCCGCCCGGCCACCTTGAAGGAGACGTTCACGGCGAAGCCGTCAGCCCCCTCATCCGGGGTGGCGAGGACCGTGAGATCCACGAAGGAGTACGGGTGCAGCCAGGCGCCGTGCCAGGGGTCGAGCCGGTTGGCCACCACGTCCTCCGGCTCGCACACCCCGAAGCCGGTGTAGACGGCGTCGACGGAGCCGGCGGCCTCGGGCCGGGGCGGGACGACCGGCCGGTCCAACGGCTCCTCGCCGCCTGCCCGGTCGAGCCGGACCCAGGCCAACACCCCGTCGTCGTAGGCCGGGAAGGGCTCCCAGCCCGCGAACGGCCCGCCGTCCAGGGCGAGTCCGTGCCAGTGGCAGATCAGCGTGCCGCAGTGCACCCGGCTGTCCTTGAGCGGTGCGCCGAGGTGGGGGCAGGCGCCGGGGCCGGCCAGCAGCTTTCCCGACCCGTCGCGCCACACGACCAGTTCGACACCGGCGACGGTGCGTCCGAGGGGGCGGCCGGGCCGTACGTCGCGGGCGGCGCCGATCACGTACCAGTTGCCCGACGGCCGGGCGAGCGCCTGTTCCAACGCCGCCGCGATGAGGGCCGGCCGGGCCTCGCGCCAACTGGGTTTCTGCCGCTCCCACTTGACGGGTCCGCGGCGCAGCCGCAGCGGGTACCGACGTCGCGGGCCGTCGTCGTGGGCGCTCATGCCACCTCCTCGTGCGCGGCGGCGTCCGCGCGCGCCTGGGTCAGTTGTACGCCGGTGGTGGCCTCCGTGCCGGCTGCGCGGGCGGCGGCTCTGGTCCGGGCGGCCGCCACCCGTACCAGTCCGTCGAAGGCCACGACGGCCCGCCGTCGGCGCGGTACGACGGCGCGGCGGTGCAGCACCGCGTACCCGTCGTCGGCGACGGCGTCGAGGATCCCGCCGTACAGGACGAACGCGGCGCGGACGCACGGGCGTGACACCGGGTCGAGCATGCCGAGGCCGGGCGCCGCCCGCCGGTAGACGCCACGGGTCAGGGCGACGGCGGCCTTCAGCGCGGCGGTGATGCGCCGGTCCCCGACACCGGTGGTACGGCTCCAAGCCAGCAGTTCGCGGTCGACTCCGTGGGCGGCGAGCAGATCGGCGGGCAGATAGATCCGGCCCCGGTCGAGGTCTTCGCCGACGTCCCTGACGAAGTTGGTCAGTTGGAAGGCGACACCGAGTGCGGCGGCGTGCGGGGCGGCCTCCTCGCGGGGGACGACGGTGCCGAGTACCGGCAGCATCTGGAGGCCGATCACGGCGGCCGAGCCGTGCATGTAGCCGCACAGGTCGTCGTAGCTGGCGTAGTCGGTGACCGCCAGGTCGCTGCGCATGGCGGCCATGAAGTCGGTGAACAGCCGGTGGTCGATGCCGTACGCCGCCGCGGTGTGGGCGAGCGCCCTGACCACCGGCTCGCCGCTGCGCCCGGAGCGCAGTCCGGCCGCCAACCGCTCCTGGAGAGCACCCAGTTGTTCGGCGCGCTCGGCGACGGTGGCGGTCGATTCGAGGTCGTCGACGATGTCGTCGGCCCAGCGTGCGAAGCCGTACAGGGCGTGTACGGCGGGGCGCCGCCCGACGGGCAGGAGGCGGGTGGCGAGGAAGTACGTCTTGCCGTGCCGGGCGTTGAGCCGGCGGCACCGGGCGTAGGCGGCGCGCAGATGCGGGTCGTCGATGCCGGCGGCGTCGAGTTCGCGGTCGCTCATGCGCGTCGTCCTCCCGGTACGCGGCCGGCGCCCCGGCCGTCCGCGCCGGTGACGCGGGCGGCGGCGAGTTTGCCGGAGATCAGGACGGTGGGAACGCCGACTCCGGGGGTGGTGCCGCAGCCGGCGAGCACGGCGTTCACGGTGCCGCGCACCAGGTTGCGCGGGCGGAAGGGGCCGGTCTGCGCGAACGTGTGGGCGGCGGAGAACGGGGTGCCCGCCGCGTGCCCTTCGGCGGCCCAGTCGGCGGGAGTGACGAGGCACTCCTCCTCGATGGCGGCGCCGAGTCCGTCGAGTCCGCGCCGTTCGAGTTCGGTGAGAAGGCTGTCGCGGTAGCGGGGGCCGAGGTCCGCCCACTCCTGGACGCCGGGCCCGATACGCGTGTTGGGGCAGGGCGCCAGGATGTAGTGGAGGTGACGGCCCGGTGGGGCGAGGGACGGGTCGGTGGCCGTGGGACGGGTGATGAGCAGGGAGGGGTCGCTCATGAGGCTCCCGGTGTGGGTCAGTTCGCGGAATGTGCCCTTCCAGGCGTGTCCGAACGAGATGGTGTGGTGGCCCAGTTCCGGCCAGGTGCGGTCGGTGCCCGCGTGCAGGATCACCGCGGACGGCGAGAACCGCAGCGGGACCGGGCGGTGCGGCGGCCGGCCGAGCAGGCGGTAGGTGACGGGCAGGTCGGGCGTGAGGACGACCGCGTCGCAGGGGATGCGTACCTGGTCGTCGCCCCGGCCGGTGACGACGGCCGTGATCCGGTCTCCGGAGCCGCCGGCGGCCCCGCCTCCGCCCGAGCGCTCCAGGCGCGTGACGTCGTGGCCGTAGCGGAAGTCGGCGCCCGCGTCCGCCGCCGCGTCCGCCATGGCCCGGGGCAGGGCGTACATGCCGCCGCGCGGGAAGTAGACCCCGGCGACGGTGTCCATGTAGGCGATGACGGCGTACGCGGCCAGGGCCTTGGCGGGCGGGATGCCGGCGTACAGGGCCTGGAAGGAGAAGATCCGGCGCAGGCGCTCGTCCGAGAGGAACGACCCGATGCGGGCGTCCAGCCGGCCGAAGCCGCCGAGTGCCGCCAGACGGACGAGGTCGGGGTGGAGAAGGCTCAGCGGCGAGTCGAAGTTGGTGTCGATGAAGCGGCGCATCTGCACCGCGTACAGCTCCTCCAGCCAGTGGCGCAGCCGCCGGTAGCCGTGTGCCTCGCGCGGTCCGGCGAAGCGTTCGACCTCGGCCGCCATCGCGTCGGCGCCGGTGTGGACGTCGAGTGCGCTGCCGTCGGCGAATCGTGCCCGGTAGGCGGGGTGGAGGGGGATGAGGTCGAGCCGGTCGGCGAGTGTGTCGCCGACGGCGGCGAAGGCTTCCTCGACGAGGTCGGGCATGGTGAGGACGGTGGGGCCGGTGTCGATCCGGTAGCCGCCGCGTTCGACCCGGCCGGCCCGGCCGCCCGGCCGGGTGCCGCGCTCGACGACGGTGACGGCGCGTCCGGCGCCGAGGAGATGCAGGGCGGCGGAGAGTCCGGCGAGTCCGGCGCCGACCACGACGACGTGGCCGGTCGGGCCGTCGAGGGTCTTCATCGGCCGCTCCCCCGGCCGGCGGCGCGGAGCCGCTCCGGGTGCGGCGGGTCGCGGTGGGGGTTGGCCGGCGGGGATCCGGCCGTCATGCCGTCGTGTACGAGTGCGCGGGTCCGGGCGAGTTCGGGCCCGGCGGCGCCAGGCAGGACGGCCCCGGTCCCCCTGTCCTCCCCGCCACGCGGGGTGAAGTACGCGACGCGTTCGGCGATGTCGCGTGCGAAGACGACGTCCCGCCGTGCGCCCTCGGGTGCTTCGGAAAGTGCCTCGGAATGTGCCTGGGAGTGTGTTTCGGAGAGTCGGTTCCCGGTCCCACTGCCGCGCATCGCGTTTCCTCTCCTCGCGTCGGACGACTGCGTTCACCGTTCATTCGGAGCTCATTCGGATCGGACGGGGGAGTTCGGACGCGCCGTCCCCCTGCGGCGCGCTGTCGGCGCCCGGTCGGCGCGCCTCAGTCCACCACGGGCGCCGTCCGTACGTCGGGCAGCCGCGTCAAGGGTGCGCCTCTTCGGGTGACGCGGCGCCGTGGGAGTCCCCCGGCCGGGTGTCGGCGCGCCATCATCCGGACCGGGCCGCATCCGTACGCCCCGGACGCCTCGGCCGCCCCCGACGCCCCGGACGGACGGAAAAGCGGGCACGAGTGACATACGTGAGGGGAAGTGGCTCCATGACCGTCTCGGTCGTCCTGTTCACCGGCGATCTGCGCCTGCACGACAATCCCACGCTGCGCGCGGCCCTCGCCGGCGCCGACGAGGTGGTGCCGCTGTTCGTCCTCGACAGGGCGATCGTGTCGGCCGGCTTCGCCACGCCCAACCGCCGGGCGTTCCTCGCCGACTGTCTGACCGATCTCGACGCGGGACTCCGGGCGCGCGGCGGGCGGCTCGTCGTACGCACCGGCGACGTGGTCCGGGTGACCCGTGAGGTCGCCGCCGAGGCCGGCGCCGACGAGGTGCGGACGGCGGGCGGGGTCAGCGGCTACGCCTCGCGGCGCGAGGAGCGGCTGCGCCGCGCGCTGGAGTCCGACGGCCGTCGGCTGCATGTCCACGACGCCACACTCACCGCGGTCCCGCCGGGCGCCGTCACCCCGGACGGCTCGGACCACTTCGCGGTGTTCACCCCGTACTTCCGCCGCTGGTCGCGGGAGCGCCTGCGGGACGTGCTCGCGGCGCCCCGCACCGTACGGGTACCGGCCGGGATCGGCTCCGAGCCCGTACCGGCGCGCGCGGACACGGCGGGGGTCTCGGCAGGTCTCGCCGAGGGCGGTGAGACGGCGGGCCGCAAGCGCTTCGCCGACTGGCGGCGGGCCGGCCTCGCGACGTACGAGGACGGCCATGACGACCTGGCCGGCGACGTCACCTCGCGGCTCTCGCCCCATCTGCACTTCGGCACCCTCTCCCCCACCGAACTCGTCGTGCGGGCGCGCCGGTCGGGCGGTGCGGGCGCCGAGGCGTTCGTACGGCAGCTGTGCTGGCGGGACTTCCACCACCAGGTGCTGGCCGCCCGGCCCGGCGCGTCGGCGGCCGACTACCGCACCAAGCACGACCGTTGGCGGTCGGAGGAGTCCGCCGGTGCGGAGATCGAGGCGTGGAAGGCGGGCCGCACGGGCTATCCGGTGGTGGACGCCGCGATGCGCCAGTTGCGCCACGAGGGGTGGATGCACAACCGGGGCAGGCTTCTGACGGCGAGTTTCCTCACGAAGACGCTGTATGTGGACTGGCGCGTGGGCGCGCGCCACTTCCTGGAGCTGCTGGTGGACGGCGACATCGCCAACAACCAGCTCAACTGGCAGTGGATGGCCGGGACCGGCACCGACTCGCGTCCCAACCGGGTGCTCAACCCGGTGACCCAGGGCAAGCGGTACGACCCGGAGGGCCGCTACGTACGCCGGTGGGTACCGGAGTTGCACGGACTCGCGGGCGCGGCCGTCCACGAGCCGTGGAAGCTCCCGAAACTCGAACGGGCCCGGTACGACTACCCGGACCCGCTCCTGGATCTGGCCGAGGGCCGGGACCGCTTCCTGCGGGCACGCGACAAGGACTGAGACGGCGCGACGCGACCGGCCGGCGCGCGCCGTCAGCCGCCTACCGGCCCAGGTCGCGCAGGATCTCGCGGGCCGCCCGCGCACCGGACGCCAGCGCGCCCTGGACGGACCCGGTCGTGCGGTGGTCCCCGCACACATAGCGTCCGGGGCCGACGCGGGAGGACCGGGTGAGCGGCTGGGGAGGCGGCATCGAAGGCAGCGCGTCGTGGATGGTGCGCGCCGTCACCAGGTCCCAGCCCGCCGTGTCCGTCCCGTACGTCTCCGCGAGCGCCTCGCGCAGCGCGCGCTCCCGGCCTTCCGTGTCCTCGCCGAGGACGGAGGTGGCGATGAGCGAGGAGCCGGCCGGCGCGTAGCCGGGCACCACCTCGCTCAGCACGCAGCTGTTGAGGAAGCGCAGCCGCGTGTCGGTGAGCAGCGTCGGCTCGGCCAGGGGTGACGTCGGCGCGGTGTGGAAGTAGGTCGTGACGACGCGGTACGGCGGCATGTCCAGGCCGGGCAGCAGACGTGCGGCGGGCTCCGGCCCGGTCGCGACGACCACGACGCCCGCCGCGCTCTCCCCGCCGTCGGCGAGCAGGACCCCGTCGTCGGTGAGCCGGTCGACGGGGGACTCGAACCGTACGGTGCCGGCGGGCAGAGCGTCGGCCAACTGCCGTGGTACATCGCCGATTCCGTCCGACGGCAGACAGAGCGTGCCGCGGAGCATGCTGCGCCACACCAAATGGAAGACCCGACTGGACGTCTCCAGCTCGTCTTCGAGGAAGACGCCGGACAGGAACGGCCGGAAGAACAGGTCGGCGAACTCCTCGGAGATCCCGGCCGCGGCGACGGCCGTCCGCGTGGTGTGGTCCTCGGCGCGCTTCAGGGGCCGTACGGGCCCGAGCATGTCGCGGGCGGACAGGGCGGCGAGGGCGAGCAGATCGCGGGGCCCCGCCGGACCGCCGCGCAGCAGGCCACCGACCGTACGCGGCGCGCGGGTGGGGTCGGCGAAGTGGACCCGGCCCCGGTCGGTGTGGACGAGAACCCCCGGTGTGAACGGGCGGAGGCGGAGGTCGCGCAGCGCGAGGCGGCGTTTCGCCTGCGGGTAGGAGGTGTTGAAGACCTGGAAGCCCCGGTCGACGACGAAGCCGTCGACGCGATCGGACCGCATGCGCCCGCCGACTCCGTCCGACGCCTCCAGCACGTCGACGCGCAGGCCGGTCGCGGCGAGGTCGTGCGCGCAGGCCAGACCGGCCAGGCCCGCTCCGATCACCAGGACCTCGGGGGTGACACGTGTTTCGGGCATGGCGGGCCGTCCTTCGCTTCGGGTTCGGGTGCCGGTGCCGGTGTATATCGAGTTGCACCGGTCACTCTTGCCAAACGATGCGTCTCGGGCAACACGCATCGTTTCCGTATCGCCTGCCACAATTACCGGATGAGTGATCCAACGGGGCTGTGGCGCGCGCATCTGGGAGACGGCCGGTATCGGGAGGTCCTGATCCATGACGACGGTACGGGGTGGACCGAGTCGGGTCGTCGTTCGTCGTACGAGTGCATCACCGAGTTCACCTGGTCGCTGACCGAGCCGGACCGGATGGAGTTCACGTACGGGGAGTGCCGCGAGGTCGAGGACGGCCGGGTGTCACACACCTGGCCGGCCCAGGACCACTCGGCCCACCGGTTCACGGTGGGCGAGCGCGCCGACCCGGACGGCCCGGTCTTCGTACTGACGCTGGATCAGACCCTGCTGGGGGCGGCGGAGTTCACCCGGAAGGCCGTCCCCGGCCGTCGAACGGGCTGAGAAATGAGCCCTGTTTGGGGTGTTACGGCAGGCTGGCCGGTACCTGGCGGGCGGACGGTGACAGATACACACGGCAGTCGCGCAGGCCCGGCAGATCCGGAATCCGCTCGACCCGCCAGCCGCGCGTGTACGCCGGTGGTCGGGCGTTGCCCGCCGCCACGAACGCCACCGGCCGTTCGCGCCCGTAGGCCACGAGTTGGCCGGGGGTGATGCTGCCGTCGTGGCCGCCGGTCTGCCGCGACGCGCAGCCGGCCCGGAAGGCGACCCTGATCGCCTCCGTGCCGCTGACCACACACGGCGGCCGTAGCCCCTGCCGTGCCAGCTCGGCCGCCACCCCGTCCAGCTTCACCCGGTCGGCGCGGCTGCGCTCCGCCCGGTCGGCGACGACCGAACCCTGGACCCACAGATGCGCGACCGCCGCCGTCACGAGCAAGGCCACGACCAGCCGACGGGGCCTGGCGGTCCGCACGAGCCAGGTCAGGAAGAGGGCGGTGGGCAGCGCGAACAGCGCGTACACGGGAAGCAGGAAGCGCGGCGCGGCGTACCCGATCAGCAGCAGGTACTGCACGGCCATCGACAGTCCGACCAGCGTCGGCACCAGGAGGAGCGGCAGCCGCCGCAGGCGGGCGGCGACCAGCACTCCGCCGAGGGTGAGCAGCGGCAGGGCGAACCACCAGATCGCGGTGGCGGGCCGGCGCCACCGGACGTCGCAGGGGCGGCAGAGCAGCCGACCGTCGAGCGAGCGCATGTGGTCGGCGAAGACGAGGTGCCAGCCCAGGTGTCCCTGGATCTCGCTCGCCCGCGCCAGCCGGGTGAAGAGGCCGCCGTAGCTGACGTACGCCTCGATGATCCACTCCGCGCAGCCGATGGCCACGCCCGCGGCGAGCGCCGCCAACAGGGCCCACCGCCGCCACCGTCCGACGGCGAGCACGACGAGCGCCAGCGGCACGCCGAGCCAGAAGGCGTCGGTGGGGCGCATGAGTGCGACGAAAGCCACCGCGACGCCGAGTCCGATCAGGGCCGTACGATCGGTCCGGTCGCGCGCGGCCCTGAGGAAGAAGCCGACGGCGCAGAGACAGCCGAGGGCGACCCAGAGGTTCGGCATGACCTGCGGCCCGTAGAAGAGGGTGATCCACAGCCCGGCGAACAGGGCGCCGGCGAGGGCGAGTACGGACGCGGGAAGCAGGTGCCGCCACACCCGAAGAGCGAGGAAGAGCCCGGCGCCCGAGAGCAGCGCGAGATAGACGCGGAGCGCTTCGACGGAGGAGGTGATCGAGGTCACCGGGGCGATGAGGAAGGTGATGCCCCGCGCGCGGGGCGCGCTGAAGAACGCGGTGTCGGCGGCGGCGCGGCTGACTTGGCTCGTGTACACGGTCTCGTCCCAGCCGAGCCCGGATCCCGGTACGAGGAAGACGAGTTGAACGATCGTGTACACGCTCGCGACGACCGCCAGCCACAGGAGACCGCTGTCGGCCGTCCAGTCCCGGCGGGCCGGGCGGCTCGTCTCTCGCAGGCCGGTCGCGACGGCCTTGGTCTGTGTCATGGCCCAAAGCTGCCTGTCCGGGGGCTACCTGACCGACGGACACGCCATGGGTCGAATATTAAGAAATCGCATCTAAAGCATATGAATCACCCTGAGTCGCTCGACGGGTCGCCTATCCGGGCGCCGGCCGCCCGCTCGTTGACGAAACCATTCGGCGCGCCAACTGCACGATGTGGGCGCGCAGAGCATCGTCGTCGCCGTCGGGAGCGTCGGCGGTGTCCGCCCCGCGGGCCCCTTCGGCCTCGTCGGCCGCCGGGCCGAGGATCAGCCGGGTGATCTGGGGGAACGCGGTCGGCAGGATGGCGAGGCCGATGAGCGCGAGGAGGGTGCTCGCCGCCTCGCTGTCGGACCCGGTGCCGAGGGTGTCTTCGAGCGTCGCGACCATGTCCCGGTAGTGGGCGGTGCGCGGCTGTTCGTTCGGCAGGCCGCCCCCGTCGTAGTAGAGGGCCTCCCACATCATCAGGCGCAGCAGTTGCGGGTTGCGCCGGTGGAGGTCGTAGATCCGGCCGGCGTACTCGGCGGGATCGCCGGCCGGTGGCCCGAGCAGCGTCGCGTGCTCGGTCAGGGCCTCGGAGATGACGGCGGCGAAGAGTTTCTCCTTGCTGCCGAAGTAGCCGTAGATCCGTTCCTTGCTGACCCCGGCCCGTTCGGCGATCCGGCCGACGCGCGCGCCGCCCATGCCGTGGGCGGCGAATTCGTCGCGGGCCGCGGCCAGCAGCCGGCCGCGGGTTCCTGCCAGTTGATCGGTGGGAGGCATGGCAGAACTCTACATTGCCGACCAGACGGTTGGTTGGCTACGGTGCGGATCATGAGAGCGACACAGGGAACAGACGAGGGTGTGTGGGTGACCGGCCTCGGGGCGACCACCCCGCTGGGCGGTGACGTGGCGACCACCTGGTCCGCGATGCTGGCCGGGGAGAACGGGATCGGCGTACTGGACGACGACTGGGCGGCCGGGCTGCCCGTCCGGCTGGCGGCCCGGCTGCGGACGGATCCGGCGACCGCCCTGCGGCGCACCGAGGCCCGCCGGCTGGACCGGTGCGAGCAGGCCGCCCTGGTCAGCGCCCGCGAGGCGTGGGCCGACGCGGCGCGTCCGGAGGCCGATCCGGAGCGGATCGCGGTCGTGATCGGTACGGGAGTCGGCGGCGTACTGTCACTGCTCGGCCAGGACGACATCCTGGAGGAGTCCGGGCCCCGCAAGGTCTCGCCGCACACGGTGCCCATGCTGATGGCCAACGGACCCGCGGCCTGGGTGAGCATCGACCTGGGCGCCCTGGGCGGGGCGCACACACCGGTGAGCGCGTGCGCGTCCGGCGCCGAGGCCATCGCCACCGGGCTCGATCTGATCCGGCTCGGCCGGGCCGACGTGGTCGTGGCGGGCGGGACGGAGGCGTGTCTGCACGGGCTGCCGCTGGCGGGGTTCGCGCAGATGATGGCGCTGTCCACGGCCAACGACGATCCGGCGGGGGCGTCGCGCCCGTTCGACGCGGGGCGCGACGGCTTCGTGCTGGGTGAGGGCGCCGCCGTACTGGTGCTGGAGCGCGCGGAGTTCGCCCGCTCGCGCGGCGCGCGCCCCCACGGCGCACTCGTCGGCGCGGGGGTGACGTCCAGCGGGCGGCACATCACCGCGTCGGACAGCGCCGGTCAGGTGCGCGCCATCCGTACGGCCCTGAGGTCGGGCGGCCTGACCCCGGGGGATGTCGGTCTCGTGCACGCGCACGCGACATCCACCCCGCAGGGCGACGTGGCGGAGGCGGACGCCATCACCGAGGCCGTCGGCGGACACCCGGCCGTCACCGCGACCAAGTCGATGACGGGCCATCTGCTGGGTGCGTCCGGGGCGCTGGGCGCGCTGGCGACGGTGCTGGCGCTGCGGGACGGGACGGTGCCGGCGACCAGGAATCTCGACACGATCGACCCGGCGATCGACCTGGACGTCGTCGCCGGCCGTCCGCGCCGGGGGACCTGGGCGGCGGGGGTCGCCAATTCCTTCGGATTCGGCGGCCACAACATCTCGCTGGCGTTCACCGCGGCCGGGTCCGGGCCCGGATCCGGGCCCGGGATTCGGTCGGTGGATTCCTGACCCTTCGTTGGACAGGCAGTGCCACCTCACCGAGGATATGGGAGCAATACCCCTTTTCATATGTTTTTACATGGTGAGGACACAGTGCCCATGCCGCAGCGCACCACACGACGGTTGTCGGCCGGATATCTCGGCGCCGCGGTCGTCTTCGCGATCGGCATGCTGGGTACGACGCTGCCCACGCCGCTGTACGGGCTCTACCGCGAGAAGCTCGGCTTCTCCGAGTTCATGGTGACGGTCGTCTTCGCCGTCTACGCCTTCGGGGTCATCGCCGTGCTGCTGCTGGCGGGCAACTTCTCCGACCAGGCGGGCCGCCGGCCGGTCCTGTTCTTCGCGCTCGGGCTCTCGGCCGCCAGCGCGGTCTGCTTCCTCACCGAGGGCGGACTGCCGCTGCTGTTCGCGGGACGCCTCCTGTCGGGTTTCGCCGCGGGGCTGTTCAGCGGCGCCGCCACCGCCACCGTGATGGAGCTGGCGCCGCCGGGCCGTGAGGCGCGCGCGGGACTGGCCGCCACGGCGGCGAACATGGGCGGACTCGGCTGTGGCCCGCTGCTCGCGGGGCTGCTCGCGCAGTACGCGCCGTCCCCGCTGAAGCTGCCGTTCATCGCGGCACTGGCGCTCGTGGCCGTGGGCGCCGTCGTGACGTGGTTCCTGCCGGAGCCGGTCGAGCACCGGACCCGGCGTCCGAGGCTGCGGCCGCAGGGGCTGAAGGTGCCGCCCGAGGTGCGGGGGATCTTCGCGCCGGCGGCGCTGGCCGCGTTCTCCGGCTTCGCGCTGCTGGGACTCTGTACGGCGGTGACGCCGACGTTCATCGCGACGACGTTGCACGAGAGCAATCTGGCGGTGTCGGGCGCCGTCGTCTTCTCGGTCTTCCTGGCCTCCACCGTCGGGCAGTCCCTGATGGGCCGGGTGGGAGCGGCGAGAGCGCTGCCGGGCGGCAGCCTGGTGCTGGTGGCGGGGCTCGTACTGGTGGGAGCTTCCTTGTTCGTCGAGTCGCTGCCACTGCTGGTGGTCGGCGTGGTCTGCGGCGGACTGGGCCAGGGGCTGGCGTTCCGCGCGGCGATCACCGCCATCGGCGCGGCGGCGCCGCCGACGGCGCGCGGCGGCACGATCTCCACGTTCTTCGTCGTCGCGTACATCGGTATCTCACTACCGGTGATCGGGATCGGCGCGCTGACACTGCTGCTGGAACTGCGGACCGTGGGCCTGATCTTCACCGGGTGCGTGGCGGTGCTGGCGGCGTGTGTCGGGCTGTACGAGCTACGCGAGTTGCGGGTACGGCGGAACGCGGACGCGGCCTGAACCGACGGAGCGACCCAGGGTCGGGGTCGGGGTCGGTTCAGGTCAGGGCGCTCGGCGGACGCGGGCGGCTCCGACGTAGAAGCCGCTCTCCTCGGCCGCCGGGGCGGGCGTGTCCTTGTACCAGTCGGGGGCCCGGACGAGACCGGGCTCCACCAGTTCGAGCCCGTCGAAGAACCGCTCGACCTCGTCCCTGCTGCGGGGCCGGAGATTGATACCGCCCGACCGGTAGGTGCCGGTGATCTTCTTCGCCTGTTCGGGGTCCAGGAAGTCCGCGGTGCCGTGCGAGATGATCAGAAGGCTGCCGGACGGCAGGGAGTCGACCAGGGTCCGGGTGACGCCGTACGGATCGTCGTCGTCCCCGAGGAAGTGCAGCACCGCGACGAGGGACAGCGCGACGGGCCGGTCGAAGTCCAGGAACCGGCGGGCGTGTTCGAGGACGCCCCGCGGTTGGCGCACGTCGGTCTCGACGTACTCGGTGGCCCCTTCGGGCGTGCTCACCAGCAGCGCCTCGGCGTGCCGCAGGACGATCGGGTCGTTGTCCGCGTACACGATCCGCGCGGCCGGAACGATCCTCTGCACGATCTGGTGCAGATTGGGCTCGGTGGGTATGCCGGTGCCGATGTCGAGGAACTGGTCGATACCGCTCCTGGCCGCCCAGGCCACGGCCCGGTGCATGAACTCACGGTTGATCTGCGCCCCGCGCTGCGCCCCCTTGGCCAGCTTCTCCGCCAGCTCCCGGTCGACCGGGTAGTTGTCCTTGCCGCCGAGGTAGTAGTCGTACAACCGGGCGGGGTGGGGCTTGCTGGTGTCGATCTGGGGTTTGGGGGTGCCTGACGTCATGCGCCGGATTATGTCACCGCGAGCACCTGGCCGATGACCCTTCCCCCGGCTTAAGGGGCATCAACTACCTTGCCGCAGGGGCCTGTTCACGCCAACCGGGGTTGGGGCACGCGCCCGTGGAACCGGTCGGTCGATGACGGGTCCGGGCGGCCGGCCACGGGGCCTCGGGCGCTAGCCGACGGTCAGTCGGTAGACCTGGCGTGAGCCGCCCTCCGGGCCGGGGGCGGTCGCCTCGGCGGGGATGAAGCCCAGCCGTTCGTAGAAGGCGCGGGCGCCGCTGGTGACGGCTCCGGGGTGGTCGGCGCCGAAGGTCACCACCTCGACGGTGCCGGGGCCCGTGACGAACCTCTTCATCACCTCGGCCATGAGCGCGGCGCCGACGCCCCGGCCGCGCGCCTGCTCCGAGACGACGAGCCAGTGCACATGGAACGTCGGGGCGTCGGACCCGAACAACAGGCCGCCGAGCAGGGGCGGTCGAGCGCCGTCCGGCCGCGCCGCCACCGGCTCCGGCCGGTCGACCGCGGCGAGCGCCCTCCCTCCGCGCGTGTGCTCGACCACGGCGTCACTGAAGCCGGGGTCGTCCACCATCGGCCCGAACCAGTGCTCGACCTGGGCCGCCAGGCCGAGGAAGCCGGACAGATCCTGCTCTCGCGCGAGTCTTACGATCATGGGAAGCATTCTGGCATCGTCCGGGACCGCACGGCGTGCGGTTTCGGCACGGTGATCAGATGAGCGACGCTGTACAGTCCGGCCATGGAAGCTCATACGCCCTCGTCGGTCCCGCCGCCCCAGCCACCGAGTCCGCCGCGGCCGCAGAACAGACGGGCCCGGCTGCGGGCGGAGACCACTCAGGAGATCAAGTCGGTCGCGCTCGCCCTGATGTCCTCGGGCGGGCCGGACGCGATCACGCTGCGCGCCATCGCCCGTGAGATGGGGATGACCGCGAACGCGATCTACGGCTACTACGCGACCCGCGACGACCTCGTCACCACCCTGATCGCCGAGGTGTACACCTCGCTCGTCGACGTGGCGGAGGCCGCGCGCGACGCGCTGCCGGCCGACGACGCCGCCGGTCGGATCCTGGCGTGGGCCACCGCGTTCCGGCGGTGGGCGCTCGACAACCCCGAGGGGTTCCGGCTGGTGTACGGGGACCCGGTGCCCAACTACCGCCCCCCGGAAGGCGGTCCGGCCGCCGAGGCCGCGCGCCGGGCCTGCGCGGGGCTCACCGGACTCGTCGCCACCGCGTGGCCGCGGGCGGTGACCCGGCAGTCCGACGAGAGTTACGAGTGGTCCGACTTCGCCCCGTCGCTGGCCGCGGCGGTCCGCGAGGACTTCCCGGATCTGCCGCCCGTCGCCGTGGCTCTCGCGCTGCGGGTGTGGGGGCGAATGCACGGGCTGGTGTCGCTGGAGATCTACGGCCATCTGGGCGGGCAGACCGGCGCGCCCGAGAAGATCTACCGCGCCGAGATGCTGGACCTCGTCCGGTCACTGGGCCTGTCGGCGTAGCCCGCCTCGCACCGGTCGGCCCGACGACGCGTGACCGGGCCGCCGCTCTTCGACGGGGTCGTGGCCTTCGGCGAGAAGTGGCGGGGACGTGTCGTCGGGGGGCGCGGGGAAATCGGACACGGCGAGGCTCACCTGCTCGTCGCACGTGTCGTGCGCGCACTCACAGAAGAAGGGCAGCACGACCTCCGAGATGTCCCCCAGCGCCCGCGCCCACGGCCGGGCGAAATAGCCGCGGTACTGATCGACGGAAGCACGGTTGGCGTAGCGGATCAGTTGGCGTCGTTCGGCCGGGTCTTTCGCGCTCGGTCCCCGGGCGAGCATCGCGCCGAAGCGTCTTTCGACTTCCGCGGCGACTTGTTCCAGGGACCATGACTCGTCGATCACCACGATCCGGTCCCTGAGCTGCTCGACCTCCTCGGCGATCACATCGCTCAGGTGCTCGTACAACTCCCTTGTCCCGGAAGGCAGGTTGCGTTCATTCAGCCGCTTCCGCCGCAGCCCCGGTGTCGGGATGAGCCACAGGGCCGATCCGTCGCCGACCGCCTCCGGGGTGATCGGTGTCCCTTCGGTGATCGTCAGCGGCGCGGTCGGCAAAGCGCGAAGGTCGTCGTGGATCATGGGGCCGCGCACACGGTGCAGGGACATGGCGAGCCTGTCCTCAAGGGAGGCGGACCGCCGGTCCGGGATCGTCATCTCCTCGAACCGGATCGCCGCCGAGTGTCCTGCGGCGACCGCCCGGTCGCGGTGCTCCCAGGTGTGGGCGTCGGAGTTGTACCAGCGCAGGCCATGACGTCGGGCGAGCAGTCGGGCAACTGTGCTCTTGCCCGCTCCCGGTGGGCCGCCGAGCCACAGCACGTTTTCGAGACCGTTCGTCAATTGACACTCCTGGGAGTCCTGTCGCGGCGGCCCGGTCCGGGTGAGCGCGTCCGCGTCCCGCGCGCGGGCGGGGCATGAAACCGTAACGGCATGACCACCTTCGTACCGCTTCCGGCGTCCGCCGCCTGGTCGCACGAGCAGGCACGGCAAGGGTTCGAGGTCGTGTACTTCCGGCACTCGGGCGACCAGCGGCACATCGTCGGGTGTACGACGGCCGTCGAGGACGGTCGGACCTGGACCGTCGACTACGACATCACCCTGGACACCGACTGGCTGACGCGCCGGGCCGTCGTCACCGGCCGGTCGGAGGCCGGGACGCGCTCGACCGTGCTCCAGGCGGACGGCGCGGGCCGCTGGCGGGTGGACGGGGCGCCGGCGCCGCATCTCGACGGGGTTCTCGACGTCGACCTGGAGTCGTCGGCGATGACCAACACCCTTCCCGTGCACCGTTTCCAACTGGCCGTCGGGGCCTCGTCGGCGGCGCCGGCCGCGTACGTGCGCGCGCTCGACCTCTCCGTCGAGCGGCTGGAGCAGGAGTACCGGCGCGTCGCCGACGATGGGTCGCGGCAGACGTACGAGTACGCGGCCGAGGTCTTCGGCTTCCGCTGCCGGCTGGTCTACGACGAGGCGGGTCTGGTGCTCTCGTACCCCGGGATCGCGACCCGCGCGGCTTGAGGGCCGGTCCGCACGTCCCCCGCACGTCCTCGCGCGTCAACGGATCGGGAACTCGACCCCGCGCTCGCTCTCCGGACGCGGGCCGAAGATCCGCCGCTCGGACTCCTCGATCCGCAGGTCGTTGATGCTGGCCTCACGGCGCCGCATCAGTCCGTTCTCGTCGAACTCCCACAGCTCGTTCCCGTAGCTGCGCCACCACTGGCCGCCGCTGTCGCGGCACTCGTACTGGAACCGCACCGCGATCCGGTCACCGTCGAACGTCCAGAGGTTCTTCCGGAGCGCGTAGTCGAGTTCGCGCGACCACTTGTCGCTCAGGAACTCGACGATCGCCGGGCGCCCGGTGACGAAGGTGTCGCGGTTGCGCCAGACGGAATCGACCGTGTACGCGCCGGCGACGCGCTCCGGGTCGCGGGTGTTCCAGGCGTCCTCGGCGGCCTGCACCTTCGCCAGGGCGGCGGTGCGGTCGAAGGGCGGTACGGGCGGGCGGACGGTCATGGGACATCTCCTGAGAACGGTCATTCTCGACTGGCCGCCAGTCTAGAAAACGATCGTTCTCCGTACGGCCTCCGGCGCCACGGGAGACCATGGCCGAATTCCGCCGCCGGACGGGGCGGCGCGACCGCGCCCGTCCGGCACCCGTGATGTCGCGGCCTCCTCCGGTGGAGGGGGCCGTCAGTAGAGGGAGAGGCCGTAGACCGACAGCCACTCCACGACCGGCTGGTAGAAGGTGGTGCCGCCCGACGAGCAGCTTCCGCTGCCGGCGACGATGATGCCCAGCGCGGTCGTTCCGGAGAACGCGGGGCCGCCGACATCGCCGGGCTCGGAGCAGATGTTGGAACTGAACAGCCCGCTCACCACGCCTTCGGGATAGTTGATCGTGACGTTCACGGCCGTGATGGTGCCGCAGCGGACTCCGGCCACCTGGCTGACATGGCACAGGGACCGGCCGACCGTCGGGTTCGCGGCGCCGGTGATGTCCTGCGCCCCGCCGGCGCCGAGTGTGACCTCGCCGGGGAAGGTCACCGCCGTGCTGGTGGTGTAGCGGATGAGCGCGTAGTCGTTGCCCGGGAAGCTCGATCCGGCGGTGGTGCCGACGAACACGGTCAGGGCCGCGTCCGCGTACCAGTTGGTGGCGCCCTGTGCGCAGCGGCCCGACACCAGGCCGTAGTAGGTGCTGCCGCTACGGGCATTGAAGCCGACGGTGCAGCGGGTGCCGACGCTGCTGTAGATGACGTTGCCGCCGCGCACCGCGACCGCCTTGCCGGCCGGTGCCGTCGAGGCGGTGGGGGTCGTCGAGGCAGTGGGGGTCGGCGTGCCGGACTCCTGCGCGTACGCCGCTGATCCGGTGGCGGTGAACCAGCCGAGCAGCAGGGCCAGTGCGGCGACGGCCGACGCGGCCGTGCGGAGCGCTCTGCCGAGCCCTCCGTGGGACTCTCTGCGGAACGGTCTCTTGGTGCGGGACGAATTCAGGTGCGGACTCATGTTCCCTCCCCGTTTTCCCGGTCATGACATGTCATGGGCCTGCCATTGTGGGGTTGCGGGGAGGGATACGTCAGTGGGAAAGGCGCCATTCGGCCGGGATCGGCCGTGCGGCTGCCCTCTTCTGACGATGCGTCAGGCCGCGGCCTCCAGATCCAGGAGGACGGACTTGGCGGCGGCACCACCCGCGTAACCGCCCAGCGTTCCGTCGGCGCGCAGCACGCGGTGGCAGGGGACGACGACGGGAAGCGGGTTGGTCGCGCAGGCCGTGCCGACGGCGCGGACCGCCTTCGGGTTGCCGACGAGCCGCGCGACCTCGCCGTAGCTCAGCGTCCGTCCGTAGGAGATCTCCGGGAGGTGACGCTGCACCAGTTGCCGGAAGCCGTGCGACAGCGACAGGTCGAGCGGCAGGTCGAACGTCCTGCGCTCGCCGTTGAAGTACTGGTCGAGTTCGCGGGCCACGTCGTCCAGGCGCTTCGGCGCGCGCAGCACCCGGGGGCTGAGCGCGCCGGCCAGGTCGTCGAGGACCTTGTCGTGGTCCTGGTTGTGGAACGCCACGCGGACGAGGCCCTTCTCGGTGGCGGCGAGCAGGAGCCGGCCGACGGGACTGTCGACAACGGTGTACGCGACGTCCAGCAGGCCGTCGCGGGTCGCCGCGTCCTCCAGCCTGGCGTGCAGGCGGGCGAGAGTCTCGGGGGCGGCCGTGGCGCGGTCGAGGAGGGGGGAGACGTCCGGGTCATTGGTGGCGTCGTCGTCCTTCATTGCGTCGCTCATGGTGTCGCTCCTTTCAGCTTCGGTCGGAGAGGGTGGTTCTGAGTGCTTTGATGCCGTCCGACGCGGCGCGGCGCGCCGCTTCCGGGGTGCCTCCGACGATCTCCGCGACGTCCCGGTAGGGCAGTCCGGCGAAGTGGTGGTACGCCACCGCCTGCCGCTGTTTCTCGGGGAGCGCCTTGACGGCCCGCCAGAGGTCGTGGTCGGTCTCGCCCGGCAGTCCGACGGCCGACGGCCGCTCGGGCAACTCCGCGACGGGGACGGCGTGCCGCCGGCCCGCGCGGGTGATGTCGATGGCCTTGCGGTGGGCGATGGTCACCAGCCACGCCTCCACGTTGGCGTCGTCCGGCAGGTCCGGGTAGGCGCGCATCGCGGCGAGGAACGTCTCCGACCAGGCGTCGTCGGCGTCGTGGACGCCGACGACCGCCCGGCACACGCGGAGCACGGTGTCGGCGTGTTCCTCGACCACCCGCTCGAAAGGCTTCTTCATGACGATCATTCTCCGCCGGTGAGTGGGTGCCCTGTTCAGAAGAGCCTGGCCTCCTTCACGGTCGTGGGCTCCTCGATCTCCAGGAGTCGCTGCTTGCGCTTGAGGCCGCCCGCGAAGCCGGTGAGCTTCCCGTTGCTGCCGACCACCCGGTGGCAGGCCACGATGATGGAGAGCGGGTTGTGGCCGACCGCCTGGCCGACGGACTGCGCGAGTGACTTGTTCCCCAGGCGTTCGGCCAGTTCGCCGTACGTGGTGGTCTCGCCGAACGGGATCTCCCGGAGCATCGCCCAGACCCGTTCCTGGAAGGCGTCCCCGTTCGTCCGCGTCGGCAGGTCGAACGTGGTCCGGTCGCCGTCGAGGTACTCGGCGAGCTGTGTCGCGGCCAGGGTCAGCAGGGCGTCGTCCTGGACGTCGACGCGTCGGCCCAGGCTTGCGTCGGACGGCATGTACCAGTGGTGCGGGAAGTACAGGCCGGTGATCGCGTCGCCCGACGCGACGACGGTGAGGCCGCCGAGCGAGGTCTCGACGATCGCGTGGCGGGTGTCCGTGCCCGTGGCCTTAGCCGTCCCCGCGTCCGTCCTCGCGCCCGTAGCCGTGTCCGTATTCGTGCCCGCGGGCTGTCCGATGTCGGTCATGATCCCGGCCTCCTTCTCGTACGACGTCCCTGTTCAGTAGGTAGACGCGCGGGAGCGGGAGAATGTGAGGTCGTATATCGCGGCGGTTCGGCGCGTGGCTCTCGGCTGCGCTCCGTCGCCAATCTTTCGTCTCTCCGTGGACATTGAGTGTTGAAACGCTGCGAAAGATGGCTTCCGGAAGCGCGGGAGGCGGCCGTTTCAAGCCGCTGAGCTGCCGAAACTCACCCTTGAAGGTCAACAGGCCCGCTCATCGGAGCCGTCTCACTCTGTGTAGCCATAAGGCCGGAACCGGACACCCATCGAGAAAGTTATTGTGATCTGAAGCACAGCTTCAGGCACCCGTGGGCACCGAACGTTCCACGCGCATGTCATGTCGATATCAACGACATGATCCACGGATGACGCACATGAAAAACGTCCCCTAACCTCCCGTCTGCCTGAATCCACCCCGCACCAAAGACGCACAGATGTTCGATGAATCGCGATGGCGACTCTCTGTGATCGGTTGACTCTGGGGAAGCGCGGCCACTTAACTGCCAATCCCCACAACTGCCCCACGTATCTGGAGAGTTCATGCGGACTCCGGGACCTTCTTGGTCCAACGACTTTTCCCTGCCGCATTCGGTCATCGTGATCAACCCTCTGCAACGGCCGTCCCCACGCCTGACCACCACGGCCGCCGCCACCGGCGCGGTCGGTGTGCTCGAACTGCCCACCGGAGACCCCCGGGAGGTGGCCGACCTCCTCGACCGCACCTGCCGCTGGTCGTCCGTTCCGTTCGGCGTCCGGATACGTGAAGGCTGTTCGGCGACCGCCGACGAGCTGCCCGAACTCGTGGACACAGTGCTGCTCGCCGATCCCGCCCGGTCGCCCGCCGAGTTCACCGGCCGCCGCGTCCTGGTCGAAGTCACCAGCCTGGCCGAGGCGTTGAGCGCCACCGAGGCCGGTGCCGCCGGACTGATCGTGCGCGGCTCGGAGAGCGGCGGACGCGCGGGTGAGCTGAGTACCTTCGTCCTCCTCCAGCAGGTGCTCGCCGAACCCGCCCTGGACCTCCCCACCTGGGCCTGCGGCGGCATCGGACCGCACACCGCCGCCGCCACCGTCGCCGGAGGCGCGGCCGGAGTCGTACTCGACACCCAGCTCGCGCTGTTCGACGAGGCGGGACTGCCGACCGAGCTGACCGGTGTGCTCGCCGGACTCGACGGCTCGGAGACCGTGCTGCACCACGGGGTGCGCGTGCTGCGCCGCCGTGGTCCCGGCGCCCCCGAACTCCCGCTGGACAAGGCCGAGTTCACGGCCAGGATCGGTACGGACGATCTCCGTACCCAGTTCGTCCCCCTCGGTCAGGACGCCTTCCTCGCCGCCTCCTTCGCCGAGCGCTGGACCACGGTGGCCGAGGCCGTACGCGGCATCACGGCCGCCATGGCCGACGCGTTCGCCGACGACGCCCCCGCCGCCGCGCTGGCCGCCGGGTCGGCCGGCGCGCGCGCACTCGGTACCCGGCTGCCCATCGCCCAGGGGCCGATGACGCGCGTCAGCGACGAGCCCGCGTTCGCCGCGTCGGTCGCGGCCGAGGGCGGACTGCCGTTCCTCGCACTCGCGCTGGCGAACGCCGACCGGACCCGTTCGATGCTGGAACGCACCCGCGACGCACTCGGCGACGCGAAGTGGGGTGTGGGCGTACTCGGTTTCGCCGACGAGGACATCAAGACCGCGCAGCTCGACGTCGTACGCGAGTTGCGGCCCACGCACGCGATCATCGCGGGCGGCAGGCCGGCCCAGGCGGCCGCGTTGGAGGCGGAGGGCATCACCACCTTCCTGCACGTGCCGTCGCCCGGACTGCTGCGCCAGTTCCTCGCGGCGGGCGCGCGCCGGTTCATCTTCGAGGGCGCCGAGTGCGGCGGCCACGTCGGACCGCGCAACAGCTTCCCCCTGTGGGAGGCACAGACCGAGGTCCTGCTCGAATTCCTCGCCGAGGCCCGAGCAAAGTCCGGAGCCACGTCCGACGACGCGGCCGACGACGGGGCCGCCGGGCTGACCGTGCTCTTCGCCGGCGGCATCCACGACGAGCGCTCGGCCGCGATGGCCGCCGCGCTGGCCGCCCCGCTGACCCGCGCCGGTGTCGCGTTCGGCGTACTGATGGGCACCGCCTACCTGTTCACCGAGGAGGCGGTACACGGCGGCGCCATCCAGCCGCTCTTCCAGCGCCGGATCCTCGACGCGGAGCGGACCGATCTGCTGGAGACGGCGCCCGGCCACGCCACCCGGTGCGCGCGCAGCGCCATCAGCGAGGACTTCGCCGCCCTCAAGGACGAACTGCGCGAACAAGGCGTGCCCGACCGGGAGATCTGGGAACGTCTGGAGCGGTTCAACGTCGGCCGGCTGCGCCTCGCCAGCAAGGGCATCGAGCGGGTCGGCGACGACCTGCTCGCCGTGGACGAGACCCGGCAGGCCGACGAGGGCATGTTCATGGCCGGTGAGGTCGTGGTGCTCCGAGAGGCCGTGACCACCGTCGCCACGCTGCACGACGCCGTGAGCGAGGGCGCGGCCGGCTGGCTGCGCGCCAGGGCCACCGAACTGCGCGGCCCGCTCGGCATCGGCGCGGCCGACGAGCGGCCGGCTCCCGAGCCGCTGCGGGTCGCCGTGGTCGGCATGGCCGGCATGTTCCCCGGCGCCCCCGACCTGGCGGACTTCTGGGCCAACATCCTCGCGGGCAAGGACTGTGTCACCGAGGTCCCCGCCCAGCGCTGGGACCAGGAGCGCTACTACGCGCCGGACGGCGACGGCGAACGCACCCCGTCCCGCTGGGGCGGCTTCCTGCCCGAGATCCCCTTCGACCCGCTGCGCTACGGCATCCCGCCGGCCTCGCTCGCCGCCGTCGAACCGGTGCAGCTCCTCGCGCTGGAGGCCGCGCGGCGCGCGCTCGCCGACGCGGGGTACGACGCGAAGGGCACCGACCACGCCCGTACGTCCGTGGTGTTCGGCGCCGAGGCGGGCAGCGACCTGTCGAACGCGACGACGCTGCGTACGGTGCTGCCCGGCTACATCGGCACGATCCCGCCCGCGCTCGACGAGCAACTGCCCAAACTCACCGAGGACTCCTTCCCGGGGATGCTCGCCAACGTCATCGCGGGACGGGTCGCCAACCGGCTCGACCTCGGCGGCGCCAACTACACCGTCGACGCGGCGTGCGCCTCATCGCTCACCGCCGTGGACGTCGCCTGCAAGGAACTCGTCTCCGGCACCAGCGACATGGTGCTGTGCGGCGGCGCCGACCTGCACAACGGCATCAACGACTATCTGCTGTTCTCGTCCGTGCACGCGCTCTCCCCCACGGGCCGCTCGGCCACCTTCGACGCCGCCGCCGACGGCATCGCCCTCGGCGAGGGCGTGGCCTGCGTGGTCCTCAAGCGCCTCGCGGACGCGGAGCGCGACGGCGACCGCGTGTACGCCGTGATCGACGGGGTGGGCAGCGCCAGTGACGGACGCGCGCTCGGTCTGACCGCGCCCCGACCGGAGGGACAGCACGCCGCCCTCACCCGTGCCTACCGCAACGCCGGTGTCTCGCCTGCCGATGTCGGACTGGTCGAGGCGCACGGCACCGGGACCGTGGTCGGGGACCGTACCGAACTCGGCACGCTCACCGAGGTGTTCACCGACGCCGGTGCCGAGGTGGCCAGTTGCGCGGTCGGCTCCGTCAAGTCCCAGATCGGGCACACCAAGTGCGCGGCCGGACTGGCCGGGCTCATCAAGGTCACCCTCGCCCTGTACCACGGGGTGAAGCCGCCGACCCTGCACCTGAAGGAGCCCAACGCCGCCTGGAAGGAGGCGAGCAGCCCGTTCGTCTTCCACACGACGGCGACGCCGTGGGCGGTGGAGCCGGCGGAACGTGTCGCGGGAGTGAGCGCCTTCGGATTCGGCGGCACCAACTTCCACGTTGTTCTACGCGCGTACACCCAGGCGCCACCTGCGCATTCCCTGGACGCGTGGCCGGCCGAACTCTTCACGTTCCGGGGGCAGGACGCCGAGGCGGCCCGACGGGCGGTCCGGGCGCTCCAGGACCTCTTGGCCATGGGAGGCAGGTGGAAGCTGCGCGACTACGCGCGTAGCGCGGCACGGCGGAGCGACCGGTCGGCGGTACGTGGCGAGCGGGTGTGGATCGCCGTGGTGGCGAACAGCCTCGCCGAACTCCCCGAGTCGCTGCGCCGCGCGGCGGAGGGCGAGCACGCGCCCGAGGCCGGGATCCACATCGCCGAGGCCGGCGTCCGGGCGGCGGGGGCCGGGATCCACACCACCGAGGCCGGCGTCCGGGCGGCGGAGGCCGACATCCGGGCCGCCGACGGGAGTGCCCGTGACGGGAGTGCCGGTGACGGGAGCGCCGGTGACGGGAGCGCCGGTGACGCCGAGGGGAAACTGGCGTTCCTGTTCCCCGGGCAGGGCAGCCAGCGTCCGGGCATGCTCGCCGAACTCTTCGTCGCCTTCCCCGAGTTGCAGCGCTACCTCCAGCTCGGCGCGCGCTGGGCCGACGTCCTCCACCCACCGGCCGCGTTCGGCGAGCAGGGCAAGGCCGGACAGCTGGCCCGCATCACCGACACGGCCGTCGCCCAGCCCGCGCTCGGCGTGGTCGAACTCGCCGCCGCCGAGCTGCTCGCCTCCGTCGGCGTACGCCCGGACATGGCGGCGGGGCACAGCTACGGCGAACTGGTCGCGCTCGGCGTGGCCGGGGCGCTCTCCCCCGGGGACGTCATCACCGCGAGCGCCGCGCGCGCCGAGGCGATCCTGTCCCGTACCGCGGGCGGTGACGCCGGCACGATGGCCGCCGTCACGGCGTCGCCCGAGCAGGTGGACGAGGTGCTGCGGCTGGCCGGCCTCGACGGGGAGGTCGTGGCCGCGAACCGTAACTCGCCCACCCAGACGGTCATCTCAGGTCCCACCGAGCAGGTGGCCGCGGCGGTCGCGCGGCTGCGGGACGCCGGCCACTCCGTCAAACCGCTCCAGGTGGCCTGCGCCTTCCACAGTCCGCTGCTGGCCGGCGCGGGTGACGCGTTCGCCGAACGGCTCGACCGACTGACCGTGTATCCACCGGCGTTCGACGTGTGGGCCAACCGCACGGCGGAGCCCTATCCGAAGGATCCCGCAGAGGTACGGGCGGGGCTCGCCGCCCAGATCGGTTCGCCGGTCAGGTTCGCCGAGCAGATCGAGTCCATGTACGCCGCCGGTGCCCGCGTCTTCGCCGAGGTCGGGCCGGGCCGGGTGCTCAGCCGGCTGGTCTCGGCCGTCCTCGGGGACCGCCCCCACCGGACGATTCCGCTGGACGGCGGACGGCCGGGCGGCCTGAGCGGTTTCCTCACCGCCCTGGCTCAACTCGCCGTCAACGGGGCCGACGTCCGCACCGGCCGCCTCTTCCAGGGCCGGGACGCAGTCGACCCGGAGACGACGGTCGCCGAGCGCAGCCCCGGCTGGACCGTGGACGGCCAGCTCGTCCGGCTCGCCGACGGCACCATTCCCCCCACCGCCCTGCACCCCGCCCGACCCGTTACGGAGCTGATCGTGCCGGAGAACCAGTCCCCCCACAGCGCACCGGACGCGCTCGTCGCCGAATTCCTGCGCACCAGCCGCGACCTGGTCGCCGCCCAGCGCGACGTCCTGATGACCTACCTCGGCGGACCGGGAGCGGTGGCCGCCGTGCTGGCTCGGTCTGCGGTCGAATGGCCTGCGGTGGCTGTACCCGCCGTCACCGCACCGACCGCACCGGCGGTCCTCGCACTGCCCGCCGCCGCGTCCCCCACCGCGGCGGCGGGCCCCACCACCACGCCCGTCGCGGAGGCCGAGGCCACCGCGTCGGCGACCGACCCGGAGTCGGTGCTCGCCGCCGTACTGACCGTGGTGGCGGACCGCACCGGCTACCCGGTCGAGATGATCGAGCCGGAGCTGGATCTGGAGGCCGACCTGAGCGTCGACTCCATCAAGCGCGCCGAGATAGCCGGCGAACTCGCCGTACGCCTCGGCCTCCCCCTCGACGCGAGCGGCGAGCTGGACGGTCTCAGCACGGCGCGCACCGCGGCGGGTATCACCGGCCTGCTCGTCGAACGGCTCACCGGCACCGGCGACGCTCCTGAGGCCGAGACGCAGACAAACGCGGAGCCGGCCACGGAAGCGGTCGAAAGCTCACCCGCCGAGGCGGAGGTCCTCGCCCCGCAGCGCCTGGAGTTCACCGAGGCGCCGCTGGCCGAGGTGACCGGCACGATCACCGCCGGAGCCGCCGTACTGCTGCTCGGCGGCGGCGAGTTGGCCCCCGTGCTGGCCGAGCGGCTGCGCGCGGCCGGTGCCTCGCCCATGCTCGTACCGGCCGGTGAGCTGCCGACGGCCACCGCCGACGCCGTGGTCCTCCTCGACACGCTCGACGCGGCGGAACCGCCGCTCCCCGCAGCCCTCCCCCTGTTCCAGGCGGCGCTCGCGGGCGCACCCGGCACCGTCATCGCCGTCGAGCGCAGGACCGGGGGCGCGGCCAGCGGGCTGCGCGGCTTCTTCCGCAGTGTCGCCCGTGAGTACCCCGACACGAAGGCGACCCTCGTCGAGGTGGCGGCCGACGCGACCGCCGACGCGGTGTCGGACGCCCTCGTCACCGAACTCGCCGCCACCGAACGGGAACCGGTCGTCCTCACCGACGGCGGGAAGCGGCGCGCGCTGCGGCTGACCCCGACCGATCTCGGCGCGCTCGCCGCCACCGGAGCCGGCCCCGCCGGCGAGGGCCAGGCGGAGGCCGAGGCGGCGGGGCTCGACCGGGAGTCGGTCGTCCTGCTGGTCGGCGGCGCCCGCGGCATCACCGCGCGCTTCGCCCGCACGATCGCCTCGGCGAGCCGGTGCCGTATCGAACTCATGGGCAGGACCCCTGTGCCCGCCGCGTCGGAGGACCCGGCCACGGCCGGCGCCGCCGACCGCGACGGACTGCGGGCCGCCTTCCTGGCCACCGGCCTGACCTCACCCGGCGAGGTGGAGCGCCTGGTCGGGGCGGTACTCGCCGAGCGCGAGGTACGGGCCACCGTCGACACGCTGCGAGCGCTCGGGAGCGAAGTCCGCTACCACTGCGTGGACGTGCTCGACACGGAGGTCGTACGGGCCACGGTGAAGGACATCTACGCCGAGCACGGCAGGCTCGACGGAGTCGTCTACGCCGCCGGGGTCATCGAGGACAAGCTGCTGGCCGAGAAGTCCACGGAGTCCTTCGGCCGGGTCTTCTCCACCAAGGTCGACGGTGCGCGCGCCGTGCTCGACGCGGTGGACGTGCTGCCGCGCGGCCCGCGGTTCGCGGTGCTGTTCGGCAGTATCGCCGCCGCGCTCGGCAACCGCGGCCAGTCCGACTACGCCGCGGCCAACGACGCGCTGGAGGAGCTGGGCCGCCGCTGGTCCACGGACGACCGGCGCGGACTGACCGTGCACTGGGGCCCGTGGGCAGCCGCCGAGACCAACGGCGGGATGGTCACCCCCGCGCTGATGCGCTCCTACGCCGCACGGGGCATCAAGCTCATCGACCCCGAAGAAGGACCGCTGAGCCTGCTGCGTGAACTCGCCTGGGGCGCGCCCGAGGTGCACGCGACCGTCTACACCGCGTCGGGCTGGTGACCTCGGTGGACTCCCGCACCCCGGTCGCCGTCGTCGGCATGGCCGTGTACTTCCCGGGCGCCAACGACCTGGAGAGCTACTGGCACAACATCGTCAACGGCGTCGACTCGATCACCGAGGTTCCGGCGGGCCGCTGGGACGAGGAGTTCTACGCGCCCGGCGGTCCCCCGCGCAGCGACCGGGTGTACTGCCGGCGGGGCGGATTCGTCGACGAGAGCGCCGAGTTCGACGTGACGCGGTTCGGCATCATGCCGACCTCCGTCGCGGGTACGGAGCCGGACCAGCTGATCGCGCTCGACGTGGCCCATCAGTCGATCGCCGACGCCGGTGGTGAGCCGGTGCTGCCGGCGGACCGGCAGCGGGCGGGGATCGTGCTGGGCCGGGGCGGTTATCTGACGCCGGGTCTGGTCAGGCTGGACCAACGGGTGCGTACGGCGAACCAGTTGGTGCGCACCCTGCGTGAGCTGGCGCCCGAGCTGGGTGACGACCGGCTGGAGGAAGTACGGTCGGCGTTCGCCGGTCAACTCGGCCCGGAACAGCCGGAGTCGGCGATCGGGCTGGTGCCGAACCTGGCCGCCTCCCGGGTCGCCAACCGGCTCGATCTGCGCGGACCGGCGTACACCGTCGACGCCGCCTGCGCCTCGTCGCTGGTGGCGGTCGACCACGCCGTACGTGAACTGGACAGCGGCCGCTGCGACGTGATGCTCGCGGGCGGGGTGCACCACTGCCACGACATCACGCTGTGGAGTGTCTTCAGCCAGCTCGGCGCGCTGTCGCCGAGCGAACGGATCCGCCCGCTGCACCAGGGCGCGGACGGTGTGCTGATCGGTGAGGGCACCGGCATCGTGGTGCTGAAGCGGCTCGCGGACGCGGAGCGCGACGGCGACCGGGTGTACGCGGTGGTCTCCGGCACCGGGGTGGCGAGCGACGGCCGTTCGGCCAGTCTGTTCAACCCCGACCCCGGCGGGCAGGTCCGCGCCGTACGGCAGGCGTGGGACGCGGCGGGGCTCGACCCGCGCGCGGCCGACGCCATCGGTCTGCTGGAGGCGCACGGTACGGCCACCCCGGCCGGTGACCGTGCCGAACTGACCACGCTCGCCGAGGTGTTCGGCCCGGCGGCGGGTGCGCGTGCCGCGATCGGGTCGGTGAAGTCGATGATCGGTCACACGATGCCGGCGGCCGGTATCGCGGGGCTGATCAAGGCGGCGCTCGCACTCCATCACGGGGTGCTGCCGCCGACACTGCACTGCGAGGACCCGCATCCGGCACTGGAGGCGACCAGGTTCACGCCGTTGTCGAAGTCGGCACCCTGGGAGACCCCCGTCACCGGGGCGCCGAGGCGGGCGGGCGTCAACGCGTTCGGTTTCGGCGGCATCAACGCCCATGTCGTGCTGGAACAGGCGGCGTCGGGACCGGCCTCCTCGTCGGCACCGGCCGGGTCGGCATCGGTCGCGTCTTCATCGGTCGGTGGGAGCGTGACTGTCGACAGGCGTACGGCGCGGGCGACCGCGACCGCGACCGTCATCGAACCGGAGCGGGTGCTGCGGCTCGCGGCCCCCGATCAGGCGACACTCGCCGCGCTGCTGGACGCCGACGACTCGACGGTCCTGGCGGCCGGTCTCGACGAGCAGGAGCACGCGGCCGCCGCCGGTCGTCCCGTCCGGCTCGGCATCGTGGACCCGACGGCCCGCAGGCTGAAGCTGGCCAGGAAGGCGGTCACGAAGGGCGCGGCCTGGCGCGGACGCAGCGACGTGTGGTTCAGCCCGCGCCCGCTGCTCGGTCCGGGCGGCGGCACGACCGCGTTCGTGTTCCCCGGACTCGAAGCCGAGTTCGAGGCCCAAGTGGACTCGCTGGCCGAGCGGTTCGGACTGACCTGGGCGCCGCGGCACGACGCCGAGGTCGGTGACGTGGGGCGGCACGGCGCGGCGGTCTTCCAGCTCGGCAGGCTCCTCGACACGGCGCTGCGCAGGCTGTCCGTGGTGCCGGACGCGGTCGCGGGACACAGTGTCGGCGAGTGGACGGCCATGGCCTGCGGCGGGATTCACGCGGCCGACGAGGTCGACACCTTCCTCGCCGGCTTCGACCCGGACGCGCTGCGCGTACCGGGTGCGGCCTTCGCCGTGCTCGGGATGCCCGCCGACCGGGTGCTCGCCGAACTGGCGGGCCGGAGCGACGTCGTGCTGTCGCACGACAACGCGCCGAACCAGTCGATGATCTGCGGTCCGGAGGAGGCGGTCGGCGAACTGGTCCACCGGTTCCGGACCGAGGGTGTGATCGGGCAGGTGCTGCCGTTCCGCTCCGGCTTCCACACCCCGATGCTCGCCCCGTATCTCGATCCGATCAGGCGGGCCGCCGAGACGTACACACTGCACGTGCAGTCCACGCCGGTCTGGTCGGCGACGACCGCCGCGCGCTATCCCCAGGACCCGGCTGCCGTACGGGAGTTGTTCGTCCGGCATCTGCTCGAACCGGTGCGCTTCCGGCAGTTGATCACGACGATGCACGAGGCGGGGCACCGCGCGTTCATCCAGCTGGGTGCCGGTCAGCTCGGCTCGCTGATCGACGACACCCTGGCCGGCAAGGACCGGCTGGTCGTCTCCGCGCACTCCTCGGCGCGCGACAGTCTGGCGCAGCTGCGCCGGGTCGTCACCGCGCTGTGGGTGGAGGGCGCGGCCCCGGACGTCGGTCCGCTGCTGGGATCGGCGCGCGGCACGGCCGCCGTCACGGGGACGCGAGCGAGCGCGGGTCGCGCCGCCCGGCCCGGCGTACGGCTCGATCTCGGCGGGGCGCTGGTGTCCCTGCCCGAGCAGGCCCGCAAGCTCCTCGCCGACAGCATCGGCCATCCCCCGGCCCCCCGCTCACTTGGCGGCGGCGCCGGTGACGGTGGCGCGCTCGCACGGCTGGAGGCGCTCGGCCGGGACGGTGCCCGGTTCCCGATCGCCGCCGAACTGTCGGCGCTGATCAACGACACGGCGGCCGTCGCGGACGAGCTGATCGCGGCACGCGTCCTACGGCGGGGAACCGTTCCGACGGCGACGCCCCCGCCGGTCCCGGGGCCCCCCGCCGCGCTGCGCGTGGACGTCGCCGAGATGCCGTACCTCCTCGACCACTGCTTCTTCCGGCAGCGTCCGGGCTGGCCCGACGAGGGCGACCGCTGGCCGATCGTCCCCGCCACCACGGTCATCGGCCATCTCATGGAGATCGCGGAACGTGTCGTCCCCGGCACCCGGGCGATCGCGGTCCACGACGTGCGCCTGCTGAAGTGGATCGAGGCGATGCCTGCCGTCGATGTGCCGCTGGAGGTACGGCAGTTGGCGGCCGACCGGGTCGAGGTGAGCCTCACCGGCTACTCACGTGCCGTGGTCGAACTCGCCGCCGCCCATCCCGCGCCGCCCCCGGCCTGGCCGGTGGACACCACCGCCGAACGGGTGCCCGGCCTGACGGCCGAGCAGCTCTACGACGAGCGGTGGATGTTCCACGGGCCGCGCTTCCAGGGCGTCAGCGAGCTGACGGCCATCGGCGACCGGTGGGTACGCGGGGTGCTGACCACCCCCGAGGCGCCCGGCGCCCTGCTCGACAACGTCGGTCAGCTGCTCGGCTACTGGATCATGGCGACGCTCACCGAGCGCACCACCGTGTTCCCGGTCCGTATGGAGCGCATCCGCTTCCACGGGCCGCATCCGCGGCCGGGCGAGCGGCTGACCTGTCTGATCCGGATCACCGAGGTCACCGACCTCACGCTCACGGCCGACATGCAGCTGATCGGTGAAGACGGCCTGGTCTGGGCGGAGTTCACCGGCTGGCAGGACCGGCGATTCGACACCGACGCCAACATCCGCGCGGTGGACCGCTTCCCGGGCGAGAACACCCTGTCCACGGAACGGCCGGGCGGCTGGGCGATCGTCCACGAGCGCTGGCCGGACCTGGCGACGCGCGAGCTGATCATGCGCAACATGCTGGGCAGCGCGGAGCGGGCCCGTTACGACGGGCTGCCGCCGGTGCGCAGGCGTCAGTGGCTCCTGGGCCGGATCTCGGCCAAGGACGCGGTGCGCCGGCTGCTGTGGCGGGAGGGCGCGGGCGAGATCTATCCGGCCGAGATCTCCGTACGCAACGACACGTCGGGGCGCCCGCTGGTCGAGGGCGTGCACGGGCGAGCGGTCGGCGAGCTGACCGTCTCGATCGCGCACCGCCGCGAGACGGGGGTGGCCATCGCCGCGCGCGGGACCTGCGGCATCGACATCGAGGAGATCGCCGAACGGCCGCGCGCCACGGTCGAGACCTCGTGCGACACCTCCGAACTCACCCTGCTCGACGCCCTGGTGGCGCGGTCTCCGGGCAGTGGCGCCCTGTGGTTCACCCGCTTCTGGACCGCCAAGGAAGCCGTCGCGAAGGCGCGCGGCACCGGTCTGCGTGGCCGCCCCGCGGAGTACCGCGTGGTGGCCGCCGACGAGAGGCGCGCACGCGTGGTGGCCGGGGGACGGCTCTACGAGGTGCGCCTGGCAGAGACAGGCAATCCGCCGGGGCTGCCGGAGCGGCAGTACGTCGTCGCCTGGACGACGACCGAGAACGACACCCGGCCGGACCGCGCGGACCGCACGGATCGCACAGACCAGACAGACCGCACAGACCAGATGCACCTGACAGGAGATTCGGCATGACCACCGAAATCGAGGCAACCGTGGCGGCGGCCGTGGAGAGCGACATCACCGCGATGCTGCGGACCATGCTGGAGGAAGACGGTCTGGACGACGCCGAGATCACGCGGGAGACCACCTTCCACGACGATCTCGAACTGGAGAGCATCGACCTGGTGACCCTGGCCGGTTCGCTGCGCGAGCACTACGGCGACCAGGTCAATCTGGCCCTGTTCATCGCGGATCTCGAACTGCACGAGATCATCGCGCTCACGGTCGGCGAGCTGGTCGACTATGTCGCCGCTTCCCTGCGCACCGCCGGGCAGGTCTGATCCATGGCGAAGATACGCACCGGCGACATCACCACGCACGTCCAGCGGCTGCCCGCCGCGAACCCGCCGGCCGACGGCGGCGAGACACCGGTCGTGGTGTTCGTGCACGGTCTGCTCACGGACAGTCTGGCCAGCTACTACTTCACGCTCGGCCCGGCGTTCGCGGCGGCGGGCATCGACGTGATCATGTACGACCTGCGGGGCCACGGCCGCAGCGACCGGCCGGCCACGGGGTACCGGCTCGAATCGTTCGTCGGCGATCTCGTGGACGTGCTCGACGCGCTCGGCGAGACGCGCCGGGTGCATGTGGTCGGCAACTCCTTCGGCGGCACGATCGCGACCGCGTTCGCCGCCTGGCACCCCGACCGGGTCGCCACCGTCACCATGATCGAGTCCGAGCCCCCGGTGGCCGAGTGGACCCGGCACATGGCCGACGGGCTCAGGGACGCCAAGAACCAGCTCGCCCGCGAGGAGGTCATCGGCTGGATCTCGGCGAACCACGGCGCGCACACCGCCCGGCTCTCCCGGGGAGCCAGCCGCATCCTGGCCACGACCACCCTGGCCGAGGACGTCCCGGCCGGCCGTGTCATCGACGACGGCCTCGACGCGCTCGACGGCTGCCCGGTGCTCGCGATCTTCGGTGACGAGTCCGGGCTGAGCGCTCAAGTCCCGCAACTGGAAGCCAAGTTGGTGTCCTGCCGCACCGTGGTCCTGGCCGAGCAGGGGCACTCGGTGCTGGTCGAGCGCACCGAGGAGACCCAGGACCTGATCCTGCGCTGGGTGAGGGAACACACCCTGGCCGAGGCGGTGCGGTGACACGGTTTCTGCTCGTCGTCCCCCCACTGGTCGGTCACACCAACCCGCTGGCCGCCGTCGCCGACGAACTGTCGGGGCGCGGCCACGAGGTGGCGTGGGCCGGCTACGGCGACCAGATCCGCGCGCTCGCGGGCCCCGGGGCCCGGGTCCACGAGTGCGCCATGCCGGACAACGGGCTGAGCCGGCCGCCGGGTCTCGCGGGGCCGGGCGCCTTCCAGCACCTGTGGGAGAAGTTCTTCGTCCCGCTCGGTGATCTGATGGCGCCGGGCATCGAGGCGGCGATCGACGCGTTCCGTCCCGACGCCGTCTTCACCGACCAGCACGCCGTCGCGGGAGCGCTGGTCGCCGAGCGTCGCGGGATCGTGCATGTCACCTCCGCGACCACGTCGGCCGAACTCGTCGACCCGCTGGCGGAGTTTCCGAAGGTGGGCGCCTGGCTGGCCGACCTGCTCGGCGGACTGCGGGCCCGGATCGGTGATCCGACCGTGTCCGGCGATCCGCGTTTCTCGCCGCACGGCGTGATCGCCTTCACGGGGCGCGAGCTGGTCGGTGACTCGCCGCTGCCGGGCGGTGAGGTCCATCTGGTCGGTCCCGCCGTCGCGCCGCGCGCCGGGAGTTCGGACTTTCCGTGGGATCTTCTCGACCCCGCGCGCCGCCTCGTCCTCGTCTCACTCGGCACCGCCAACGCGGACGCCGGAGGCCGCTTCCTCACCGAGGCGGTGGCCGCGCTGGACGCGCTCGGCGACCGGGTGCAGGGGGTGGTGGTCGATCCCGGCCGCACCCTCGGAGCCGTACCGCCCGGTGTGATCGTGCGGCCGCACGTGCCCCAACTCGACCTGCTGGCACGGGCCGACGCCGTCGTCTGCCACGCCGGCCACAACACGGTGTGCGAGACGCTGTGGCACGGCCTGCCGCTGGTGCTCGCCCCGATCCGTGACGACCAGCCCATCGTCGCGGGACAGGTGGTCGACGCGGGCGCCGGTGTGCGGGTCCGCTTCCGGCGTGTGGACGCCGCCCGGCTCGGGGCGGCGATCGAGACCGTGCTGGACGACGCCGGCGGACACCGGGCCGCCGCCGAGTCCATCGGCCGGTCGCTACGTGCGGCGGGCGGCCGGGCCGCCGCCGCCGACCACCTCGAACGGATCGCGGCGCGGCATGCCCCCGTCCCCGCCTCCGGCTGACCCCCGGCCCGCTCCCCTCACCCCCCGCACCCCGACCGCAACCACGGGACCCCCCATGACCTCGGCTTCCGCTCCCCCCGACCCCCGCACCGAATCCGCCGGTGACACCAAGACCACTGCCAGCAAGGCAATTGACGCCACGTCAGACATGCCCGGCACACCCGGCACGGCTCCGCTGCGCGTCCTGCTCGGTTACGCCAGGCCGCACCGCCTCGTCCTGGGCGCCACACTGCTGCTCCTCCTCGGGGCGAGCGGGGCCGGCCTCGTACAGCCGCTGGTGGCGCAGCACGTACTGGACGGACTCGGCGAAGGCAGCGGGGTCATGGGGCCCGTACTGCTCCTGGCCGGCCTGGTCGTCCTGGGGGCGGTGCTCACCGGGCTCCAGTCCTGGTGGCAGCAGCGCACCTCGGAGCGGGTGGTACGGCAGATCCGCCGGGATCTGGTGTTCCGGCTGATCCGGCTGCGGGTGCCCGAACTCGACCGCCGCGCGCCGGGCGATCTCATCTCCCGCGTCACGTCCGACAGCACCCTCGTGCAGAACGCCGCGACCGAGGGCCTGGTGATGGTCGCCAACGGCGTGCTCAGCATCCTGGGGGCCGTGATCCTGATGGGCCTGGTGCATGTGGGGCTGCTCGGGGTGACCGTGGCGGTGCTGCTCGGCGTCACGCTGGTGATGGTGCTCATCCTGCCGCGGATCCGGGAGGCGGTCGCCCGCTCGCAGGAGTCGATCGGCGCCGTCGGCGCGGCGCTCGACAGGGCGCTGGGCGCGGCCAGGACCGTGAAGGCCAACGGCGCGGAGGGCAGGGAGACGGCGTCCGCGGGACAGGCCGTCGACGGCGCGTACCGGGCGGGCCTGGTCGGCGCGCGGTACGTGGCGATGGTGAAGGTGCTGTCGGGCGTCTCCATCCAGGCGGCGTTCCTCGCCGTGCTCGGGGTGGGTGGCGCGCTGGTCGCCTCGGGAAGTCTGGAGTCGTCGGCGCTGATCGCGTTCCTGCTGTACGTGTTCTACCTGGCGAGCCCGATCGGCTCGCTGGTCGCGGGGCTGGGGATGCTGCAGCAGGGGCTCGGCGCCGTGGGGCGTATCGAGCAGGTCGGTCGGATGCCGATCGAGGACGACGTGGATGGCGTGGACCGGGACGTTGCCGAGGTGAACGGACCGGCGCACAGGGGCCGTTGGGACGGGACGGACGCGCCTCCGGTCGAGTTCCGGGACGTCCACTTCTCCTACCCGGACCGGTCCCCCGCGCTGCGCGGCATCTCGTTCACGGTGCGCGGCGGCACCCAGAGCGCGCTGGTGGGTCTCTCGGGTGCGGGAAAGACCACGATGTTCGCCCTGCTCCAGCGGTTCTACGAGCCGGCGGCCGGCCGGATCCTGATCGGCGGTGTGGACATCGCGACCCTGCCCCGCGCCGAGGTGCGGCGCCGGATCGCGTACGTCGAACAGGAGTCGCCCGTCATGGCGGGGACGATCGAGGAGAACCTCACGTACGCGGCCTCGGACGTGTCGGACGAGGAGGTCGCGGAAGTTCTGCGGCTGACGCGGCTCGACTCGCTGATCGAGCGGCTTCCCGACGGCCTGCGGACGGAGGTCGGCAGCCGGGGCGTCGCGCTCTCGGGCGGTGAGCGGCAACGGCTCGCCATCGCGCGCGCTCTGCTGCGCGGTCCCGAGGTGCTGCTGCTCGACGAGGCGACGGCGCAGCTCGACGCGAACAACGAGCGGGCGCTGCGCGAGGCGGTCGAGCAGGCGGCGCGGCGCTGCACCGTGCTGCTGATCGCGCACCGGCTCTCCACGGTGACGGGCGCGGATCAGATCGTGGTGCTCGAACACGGTCGGGTACGTGGCACGGGAACCCATCATGAGCTGGTCGAGGCGGATGTGCTGTACCGCGAACTGGCCTCGTCCCAGATGCTGGTGGGCGACGACGCGGCGGTCTCGGCGATCGGCGGAGCCGAGACGGTTGCGGGTGCGGCCACGGGTGCGGGTGCGGGTGCCGGTGGACCGGCGGCCGGGGAGCCGGTGCCGCTGAATCGGTGAGAAGCAAGTGAGGGCATTCCGCGATCGAGCGGAATGCCCTCACCAGTTCTCAGTTTCTCTCAGCCGTTATCAGCTGTTTCGATCAATACGATCGAGTCAGCCGGTAATGGAGTTCAGGGCTGCCAGATATCCGTCCCTGTGGCCTTCCACATTCGGGTGGTAGGACTCGTTGATCTTGTCCCACTCCAGACTCGTCACCCATTCCGAGCCACCCGAGCAGAGGGTGTGCGGGTCGAATGCGGGACGCGGGTCCAGGAAGGTGAATCCGGCCTCGGCCGCACGGCTCGCCATAATGTCGTTCAGTACGTCGGCCGCTGAATTCATGGCCGCACGCTCGGCGTCGCTGAGACCGAAGATTCCGCAGGAACCGCCGATCTTGTAGAGCCGGGGGTAGCCCACGACGACGACCTTCGCCGACGGCGCGGCGGCCCGCACCGCGCCGTAGGTCTGCGCGAGCGCGGGAGACAGCGCGCCGGTGGCGGCCTGCTTCGCGAGCTCGACGCCGGCGATGCAGTCCGCGTCGTCGATCGTCAGGATGCAGTTCGTCAGCACATCGACGAAACCGACGTCGTTGCCTCCCACCTGCACCGTTACCAGTGTGGTGTCGGCGGTCAGCTGCGGTATCTGGGTGCTGGCGACATCGGCCGTGGTCGCGCCGGAGCACGATGCCTCGACGAAACCGGTGTCCGGGTGCTGGGCGGCCCAGAGCCGGGGGTAGGTCAGCGGACCTCGCCGGCAGGGGTCGTCGGGGTTGTCGTAGGTACGCGTACCGGGGGCGACCGCGTAGGAGTCGCCGATGGCCACGTACTTACCGGCCGCCTTCGGTGCCGCGGTCGCTGTGGGGGCGACGGTTGCGGCTACGACCATTGCCAGAAGTGCGGCGATGAGTGGTCTTTTGGAACGCACGAATACTTCTCCGATGAGTGGGGTCATGGACTCTATATAAATAGCACCACTTGATGCCCTGCGGTATACCCGGTCATAAAATATCTGATGGCAATTCAGGAAGCTCCCCCGCGGGCACGCAACCTTCATGCAACGTTGGGTCCGGTTCACTGGCGGGATGAGCGAAGAGGAGAGCGCGGCAGAGGAGAGCACGCGGGTGGAGGTGACGCCCGCCGCCGCCGATCTGATACGGCAACTGCGGGCCGAGCACGGACCGCTGATGTTCCACCAGTCGGGCGGCTGCTGCGACGGCAGCGCGCCCATGTGCTACCTGGACGGTGAGTTCCGTACGGGGAACTCGGACGTGCTCCTGGAGTCCCTGGAGGTCGAGGGCGTCACGGAGCCGGTGCCGTTCTGGATGTCGGTGAGCCAGTACGAGGCGTGGCGGCACACCCGGCTGATCGTGGACGTCGTGGAGGGGCGCGGCAGCGGTTTCTCGCTGGAGGCACCGGAAGGGGTGCGGTTCCTGATCCGCTCCCGGCTGATCTGAGGCGTACGGGACGGGCGTACGGGGCGGGCGTACGGCGGCGAGTCCCGTGCTCGTACGGGGAACTCGGCTGGGCCGGTGGGGCGGCGGCCGGACGGCCCCCCGGTCCGGCCGCGCCACGCCCTGTGAGCAGGCGCTCCGGCGCGGGTGGCGGCGGGCGTCCGCGTGGGGGTCGCGGGCGGGATGCGCCCAACTGCCGACAGGACACCGGAGTCGGCGGGTGTTGTGCTTCCGGTGTGAGCCACCTCGGTTCCCCGTCCCGGTGGAATCCGTGGTCCGGCCCCTGCGCCGGGCACCGAGGCTCACCCTTCAGCAGACAGGGGTTCCCTCATGACGCTTCAACGCATCGCCGCCGCCGCTCTCACCGTGGCCGCTCTGACCGTCGGTGCCACGGCTGTCGCCCAGGCCGACACCCGTACCGCCGGGCCGAGTTCGGCCGCGGCCGATCCCGTCGCCTGCGCGGCCTCCACGACGGCCGCCGCCGCGTCCGCGGCCAACGCCGCCACCGCCGCCGATGTCGCCAAGGCCGACGCGGCCTCGTCCGCCGCCGCGGTGAAGGCCGTCGCCGCCGCCATCGCGGCGACCCAGCCCGCCGCGGCGCTCGCGGAGGCGGCAGCCACCGCGACGGAGGCCGCTGCCGCCGCCGTCACGTCCGCCGACG